>NZ_VKHT01000001.1 GCF_014141535.1 Streptomyces alkaliphilus
GTGTTTCCCCGATGCGATGGTGTGCGTCCCGGGCGCGGTGCGGGGATGGGCTGGGGGTGCCCTGGGTGGTGTCGCGGCCCGGGCGGGTGGTTCTTTCGTCCCGCCCGGGCCGCGCCCGCCCACTTGAGCTGCCCCGAGTTCCGTGGAGTCCGTGATGTGCCCCGACTTTCGTGGAGTCGGCTCGCTGGTTTCAGGCTACGTGTGTTGCACGGAGTTCATACTCGTTCGGCGTGAGCATGCCGAGCGCTGAGTGTCGGCGCTGACGGTTGTGGAAGATCTCGAGGTATTCGAAGAGGGCGTTGGCCGGTTCCAGGCGGGTGCGCCACCGTTTCCGGTTGAGCAGTTCGGTCTGGACGCGGCCCCAGAAGGACTCCATCAGGGCGTTGTCGGCGCAGTCGCCGATGGAGCCCATGGAGGGGACCAGGCCGGAGGCGCGGGCGCGTTCGGTGAAGGCCCGGGAGGTGAATTGGGTGAGTTCAACCGGTCGTTGCAACACGGGGCTGTTGTAGCGAGCGTACCTGTTCCTCGAAGATCTCGGCCGGTGTCCGCCAACCGAGGACCTTGCGGGGCCGGTTGTTGATTGCCGTGGCGACCGCTTCGAGGTCCTCGGCGGACCATCGGGACAGGTCGGTCCCCTTCGGGAAGTACTGACGCAGCAGCCCGTTGGTGTTCTCATTCGTCGGTCGTTGCCAGGGCGAGTGCGGATCGGCGAAGAACACCTTCGTCCCGGTCTCGAGAGCGAACTGGGAATGGCCGGAGAGTTCCTTCCCCCGGTCCCAGGTGAGGGTCTTGCGTAGCTGCTCGGGCAGCTGCGTCATCGACGCCGTGAGTGCGGCGTTCATCGCGATTGCGCCATAGCCCCCGAGCGAGGTGCCGTTCTTCAACGGTGGGTTTTCGCCCCAGCCTTCGAGCCGAGGCAGGTGCACCAGGAGCGTGGAGCGGCTGCTGCGCTCGACAAGCGTGCCGATCGCGGAGCGGTCCGTCCCGATGATCAAGTCACCTTCCCAGTGTCCGGGGACCGCGCGGTCCCCAGCCTCGGCGGGGCGTTCACTGAGGACGACGTCCATGGTGACATGCCCTTGCGGCTTGTTCTGCGACCGCGCACGGGGAGCCCGTAGTGCCCGGCCGGTGCGCAGACACGTGACCAGGTCCCGCTTAAGCGCACCACGGCTCTCGATGAACAGCGCCTGGTAGATCGCTTCATGGCTGATGCGCATGGACTCATCATCGGGGAAGTCGACATGCAGCCGACGCGAGATCTGCTCCGGACTCCATGCCGTCGCCCATCTTCTGTCCTGCCGGTGCGGCTTGTTCAGTCCCTTCCACGCGGGCGTCTTGGGCCCGGAGACGATCGTGCCGTCGGGACGACGGACACTGCCGGCGAGCCGTTCCTGTACGTACTCACGCAACCTGTCGTTGCCTGCGAGCTTGGCTGCCTTCGGGCGCTTCGTGGCCTGCTGCGCCTTCCACTGAGCGACCGTGGCCCGGTACTCCTGCTTCCCGCTGCGGGTGGCGGCGTTGCGGCGCAACTCGCGCGAGATCGTCCCCGGGTCACGTCCAATCGCGCGGGCGATCTCTCGCACGCCCTTGTCCTGGGCGCGCAGAATCGCGATCTCCTCACGCTCCTCGAAGCTCAGGTAGCGGCCGGTGGGCTCGGCCAGAGAGATCGGCGGCATGCCGCCAGCGTGACGGAACCACCGAGAACCGACCGGCCACGACACTCCAACCGCCAGCGATGCCTCAGCCGTCGTGACGCCCGTGGCGATCAGCCGCCAAAACTGCCGCTGCACCACCCGCGACGGATCAGGCCGGCCAGGCGAGCGCATCGCCGGCCTCAGCGCCCGGTCAGCACGCCACTGCCGCCGAAGCCCCTCGGGCGCATCGCCGGTCTTCCTCCCCCAGTCCTCCGTAGCGATCTTGAACACCTCCCAAATCAAGGTGTTGCGACGACCGATTGAATCCGCCTTGCACTCCGTGGTCGGAGTGGATGATCGTGTTCTGGGGCTGTGGCCCGCGGTTGCTGATGGCCATGCTCAGGGCGTTGGTGGCCAGGGCGGCGGTCTGGGTGGCGTCGATGGACCAGCCGACGACGCGGCGGGAGTGGACGTCCAGGACAACGGCGGAGTAGATCTTGCCCTCGCGGGTGGGGTGTTCGGTGATGTCGGTGACCCATAGCTGGTCGCGGGCGGTGCGGGTGAAGTTCCGTTCCACCAGGTCGGCCGCCGACGGTGTCTCGCGCCCGGGGCGTGGTCGGCGGTTGCCGGGCAGGCCCCGCAGGCCGGCCCGGCGCATGAGCAGTTCGACGGTGCCGTGGCTGACTTGGAGACCGAGGCCGAGGGTCAGTTCGGCGTGGATGCGGCGGAAGCCGTAGGTGCCGCGGGAGGCGGTGTGGATGCCGGTGATGGCGGCGGTCACCTGCAGGTGCCGCAGGGAGCGGGCCGAGGGCGGGCGGCTCTTCCAGGCGTAGTAGCCGGACTCGGCCACGTGCAGGACGCGGGTGGCGAGCTGGACCGGCAGGCGCTCGGAGGCCATTACCGCGATGGCCTCGAACCGTCTTTTGGGGGCACCACCTGTCCGAGCAGCTCGGCGGCCCGGCGGTGGATGGCCGGCTCGGTCTCGAGCTCGGCTATGCGCCGGCGGGCGGCGACCAGCTCGGTATGGTCGCTGCTGGTGATCCCGGGCTCCTTGCCGGTGTCGATGCGGTGCTGACGGCGCCAGGTGTAGATGGTCTGATCGCTGATCCCCAGGAGCTGGGCGACCTCGGCGACCTTACGGCCGGACTCGACCAGATCGAGAACTTTGCGGCGGAACTCAGGCGGGTAACTGCGGGGCATGAAGGCGACCTCCGGACGTGCGGGTTGACTGATTGCCCAGCAACCCAACTCCACCGAACCCGGGGCACATCATTTCTTGCTCGGTCTTGCGCTGGAGGGGGACGAGCTTCGTGGTGGCCTCGGCGGCGCTCTTGCCGACGTGAGGGAGCACGCTCTGGTAGATGTCGCGCGTGATCCGGGTGTCGCTGTGCCCAAGCGGGTCCGACACGATTTTGATGTCGATGTCGGCGGCCAGCATGAGCGTGGCGGCGCCGTGGCGCAGGTCGTGCAGCCGGATCGGCGGAAGGCCGGAGACGGCGACCAGGCGCTTGAAGAGGTCGGTGACCTTGCCCGGGTGGAGCCAGGAGCAGTCCTCCTGGGTGAAGACCAGCCCGGTGTTCACCCAGGCCGACCCCCACTCGGCACGGTTGGCCCCCTGCTGCTCGCGGTGCCGCTTCAGTACGTGGACGGTGTCGTCGTCCAGGGCCACGACCCGGAAGCCGCTGTCCGTCTTCGGCTCGGACGCCTCGACCTCCCAGCCGTCCTGTACGAGCCGGCCGGTCACGGTGAGGGAGCGACGGTCGAGGTTGGTCTCGGACCAGGGCTGCCCGCACGCCTCGCCGCAGCCCGCGGAAGGCGATCAGGTGCCACATCGCGTACAGCCGGTCCTCGGCGACGAAGTCGAGGAAAGTGCCCGTCTGTTCCGGCGTCCAGACCATCACGGGGGACGGCTTCTCGCCGGTCTGCTCCCACTTGGCGACCCGATCGTCCGTCCACACCAGCGCCTTCGGCTTGCGCACCGGGTCGATCTCGACGTGGGCCGCCGGATTGAACGTGATGATCTGCTGCCCGATCGCGTCATTGAGAGACGCGCGGATCGTGGCCTTGATGTGCTGGCGCGTGGCGGGGCCGGTGACGCGGTGGAAGAACGGCATCGCGTCGATCGCCGCCTTCATGGCCTTGCGGCGGGCGCGGTTGTCCACACCCTTCCACGGGACGGTCGCCAAGTCCTCGACCGCCGCTCGCCGCTGGGCGTTCTGCTCCAGGATCTCGGCGTTGGCGTTGGCGTCGGTGATGGCGGTGAACATGTCGCTCAGGTGGCTGACGCGCAGACGGTCGAGACGCCGGTGGCCGATGTGCGGCTTGAGGTGCACGCGGACGTCGGTCTCGTACCGGCTGATACCCGACTTCCGGATGCGCTTTCCGGCGAGCCACCGGTCCAGTCACTTGGACACGGTCAGGCTGCCGATGAGATCCTGGCCGGCCCTGAGCCGGCGCCGGGTCTCCTCCACGTCCGGCAGGGGCCGCTTCTCACCCCTGACCTCTGCCGGCATCGCGGCGATCAGCTGGACGCCCTCGGGGTCATCGACCTCCGCAAGCCCCAGGAGGGTCCGCAGGCGGTCGAGATCGGCCCGGGCTGCCTTGAGGCTGCTTGTACCCGCCACGGGCGAAGGATCGCCGACTGCCGTCCTCGCGGGGTGGCAATTCCTGACGTATGGAGTACGTGCAGTGGTTCCGGCTGTTGCGCTTCGGACAGGCGGAGCCGAGTTCCTTGCCGATCTTCAGGTCACGGCAGGAGCAGCGGCGGTAAGAAGTCATCTCATTTATCCGTGCCACGCCGGCCTTCAAGGTTCTCGGCACCCGGGCGAATGCGGTTCTGCTGACCCGGGGAATGGATGTCGAGGCTGCTGCGGTGCGAGGTGTGGTCGCCTACATGATCACCACTGTGGCCCGGCACATCGGGGTGGATGGGGAGGAAGCGCTTCACCCGGTCACGCCGGAGGCCGTTGCCGAAGCGGTCGACACGGCGGTGACGCAGCTCGCAGAAAAGGCGCCGGCCCTCGCTCATGCGGTGCGTCCGGTACGCCTCGACTCCCGTACCGCCCGGGTATCCGTGCCGGAAGTCGGTCTCGTGGGTGTGGCGGTCTCGCAGGCAGTCGGGTACGCCGCTCTCAACCGGGCCGGCCCCATCACCTCACACGCTCTCGACCTCGCCACGGAGGTCGGTGCCGTTCTCACCGCTGCGGATGAGCAGGGCAGTCGGGAGGTGTCGGTGAGCGCTCTGGAGGAGATTGTCGCCCGACGGCGCGAGCCCGGGTCCGCCTCCGGATGTGTCACACATCCGCGGGCGGACCCGGGGTCAGGTGCCGCGACTTCCCCGGCGGCTCACCAGGTGATGGGCAACCGCAGCAAGCTCCGTACCTGCATTCCGTCCTTCCATTCCAGTGAATTCGTGGAAACGGCACACCGCATGTTGGGCAGTCGCGTGAGCAACGCCTCAAGCGCCACCCGCAATTCGAGGCGGGCGAGCGGCGCACCCAGGCAGCGGTGAATTCCGTACCCGAACCCCAGATGGGGATTGTGCTCCCGGGTCGGGTCGAAAAGGTCCGCGTTCTCGAACACCGATTCATCGCGGTTGGCCGAGGGAATGGCGGGAAGCACGGCCTCGCCGGCACGGACGAGCGTTCCGCTCAGCTCGATGTCCTCGGTGGCGTAGCGCGCGAAGGTGACATGGGAGATGAGGGGCGCATAGCGCAGCAGCTCCTCAACCGCCGTCGGCATCAGCTCGCGGTTTTCCTGAAGCAGTTTCAGCTGCCCGGGGTGGGTGAACAGGACGTACAGAGAGTCGATGAGCTGCGAGGAGACCGTCTCGTGGCCCGCGATCAACAGGACACTCGCCAGCTCCACCATCTCTTTCTCGGAGAGCCTCTCCTCATGGTGGCCGGCCTCGATCATGGCGCTGATCAGGTCGTCCCGCGGCTGCTGACGGCGGGAGGCCATCAGCCGTGCGATATATCCGTGCAACCGCTCGGTGTCCGCCCTGATCTCCTCTTCCGTCATCACGGTCGTGGCGGAAAAGGCGTCGAGCCAGCCGCGGAACCGTTCGCGGTCCTCGAACGGGACGCCGAGCAGATCGCAGACGACCGTACCGGCGAAGGGAACCGCGAATTCCTCCATGAGATCGCCTGGCGGCCCGTGGGCGACGAGGCCGTCGATCAGCCGGTGTGCCTCCCCTTCGATCCGGGGACGCAGCAGCTCGACACGGCGCGTGGTGAAGGCCTTCGCCAGGAGTCTGCGCAGCCGGGTGTGGTCGGGTGGGTCCATCCCCAGGATGCTGGTGTGGATGGGCAACGGGGTCAGACGGGACTCGTCGTGCTCCGCCGCCATCGCACGGCTGAACCGGGGATCCCCCAGGATCTTCTTCATGTCCGCGTAGCCGGTGACCAGCCAGGCGTCCTCGCCGTAAGGGCAGCGGACCCGGAGGACGGGCTCCTCCCGGCGCAGTTCCGCGTACCGCGGATCGAGGTCCAGAGCGATCGTTTCGCCGAAGGGGTAGTCGCGGGGTGACCGCTGGTCACTCATGTGGACCGCACCCCCGGGAGCCGGTCGTAGTGCTCCACGAGGCTCTTGGGCCGCATGTCGGTCCAGTTCTCCTCGACGTACGCGAGGCATTCCCGGTGGGGGGCGGGACCGTGAACCGTGGTCCATCCCGCGGGCACGGCGATGAAGGACGGCCACAAGGAGTGCTGTCCCTCATCGTTGACCAGCACCGAGAAAGTGTTCTCGGTGTCATCCCAGGGGTTGTTCATGACGCGTGACTTTCCGTGGATGAGTGGATGAGGCGATGGGGTGGTGCTCAGTGGGAGGGCGGTGGGAAGAAACCCGACGCGACGAAGTGATCGGCGTAGGTCCGGATGAGCGCACCGTCCAGGGTCGGGAACGCCGGTCCCGAGTCCGCGAGGCCGGTCAGGGTGTTGGTCCGGTCGAGACGGATCCGCCCCGGGAGGGACAGCGCGGGCAGGGCGTCGGTGAGCAGCACGGCCGCGTCAAGGAGCCCCGCGCCTTTCGCCCGTTCCGCCTCGGCGTCCGCCCGCCGGCGCAGGGCTCGCATCCAGTCGTCGAGGCCCATGGTGTCCAAGCGATAGCCGTACGACCGCAGATGGTCGAGGAACGTGTCGAAGGGGATGGGTTCGGGGCACGTGAGATGGTGTGCCAGACCGATGCCGCCGGGACGGCGGGAGAGGTGGACGAGGGCGGCCGCGGCGTGGTCCACGGGGATCAGGTCGACCACGGCGGGCGGGGCGTCCTGATCGACAGGGCGCGGAGCGGCCCCCATGAGGAGCATCGCTCGCACGAGTTGCCAGAGCACGTCCTTGCCGGAACCGGCCCCGCTGACGGTGTGTCCGCTCACCCGGCCGAACCGGTACACGCTCACCGGAAGCCCACGCCCGGCCGCTTCCCACACGAGTTGCTCCGCCACCCACTTGCTGGCCGTGTAACCGCCCGGCATGAGGGAGCCGGGGCGTACCCGGTGGGCCTCGGGCACGGGGTCGGGGTTCCCGGGGCCCTCGTCGGTGCTCACGGAGGTCGCGACGGTCGAGACGTAGTGGACCGGCACCGGGGTCGCGCGGGCCGCCAGGCGAAGCACCTCCTCGGTGCCGGACACGTTGGACGCCCTCAGCCGGGCGTACGGTTCGACCGCGTTGACCCGCGCGCCATTGTGATAGACGACGTCGATCAGGGCCGCCAGGGCATCGAACCGCTCCGGGAGCAGGCCGAGCAGGGGCTTTTCCAGATCACCGGGCACGGGCACGATCCGGCCGTGGGTGGACTCGTTCCACAGACCGTAATCCACCAGGTTCTGCCGGACGCGCCCGAACGCCTGCTCGGTGTCCTCCGCGCGGACCAGGCAGTGGATGTCGGCACTCGTACGGTCGAGGAGTTCGCGCAGGAGGAAGGCGCCGAGGAAGCCCGTCGCGCCCGTCAACAGGATGTTCTCGTGGTCCGTCACGTCGCCGGACCGCCCCTCCCGCCGGGGCCCGACGGTGATCCGCGGGTCGAGCACGGCCTCCGCCAGGAGGTCGGCCGGGGTCGGACCGGACGCGGAGGCATCCGCCGGCGGGTTCGTCCCGTCGATCGCATCGAGGAGCGCGGCAACCGACTGCCGTTCGAAGAGGGTGCGGACGGGCAGGTCCACCCCGAGGCGCCGGCGGATCCCGCTGATCACCCGGGTGACGAGCAGGGAGTGCCCGCCCAGGTCGAAGAAAGAGTCGTCGATGGTGACCCGGGGGAGGTCCAGAACCTCGGCGTACAGTTCGCACAGGATGCGTTCGCGCGGATTGCGCGGCGCCCGGCCCGCGGACAGCGTCGCGAGGTCCGGCGCGGGGAGCGCGGCGCGGTCCACCTTGCCCGTCGCCGTGACCGGCAGGGTGTCGAGGACGGTCACCGAGGCCGGGACCATGTGGTCGGGTAGCAGAGCGGCCAGATGGGAGCGCAGCTCGAGGCCGCACGGGTCCGTCGAGCGGCCGGCGGCCACGACGTACCCGGCGAGGCGGGTGGCGCCCTGGCTGTCCTTGCGGGGAACGACCACGGCTTGCGCGACGTCCGGATGGGTGCTCAGGGCGGCCTCCACCTCGCCCGGCTCGATCCGGAACCCCCGGATCTTGACCTGCCCGTCCGCGCGTCCGATGTACTCCAGTGCCCCGTCGCGGTTCCGGCGAACGATGTCGCCCGTGCGATACATCCGGGAGCCGGGGGCGCCGAACGGGTCGGCCACGAACCGGTCGGCCGTGAGCCCCGGCCGGTGCAGGTAGCCGCGGGCGAGTCCGGCCCCCGAGACGTACAACTCCCCGGGCACCCCGGGGGGCACGAGACACAGGCCGCGGTCGAGGATGTAGGTGCTCGCACCCACGGTGGGCGTGCCGATCGGAGGCGTACCGCCGCCGGAGAGCGGGGAGCTGAGCGTGGCGCACACGGTGGTCTCGGTCGGGCCGTAGCCGTTGAGAAGGCGGCGCCCGGCCGACCAGCGCCGAACCGTCTTCCCCGACAACGCCTCACCCGAGACGATCATCGAGGACACGGAAGCCAGCTGAGCGGGCTCCATCACGGTCAGCGCGGCCGGCGGCAGCGTCGCGTGGGTGACGCCGAGTCGCTCGACCAGGGCGGCCAGGCCGGGCCCGGGCGCGGTGAGTTCCGCCGGTGCCATCACCAGCGTGGCTCCGGTCAGCAACCCCCCGCACAGTTCCCACACGGCCCCGTCGAAGCTGTGCGATGCGAACTGAAGGATCCGGCTCGACGCCGTCACCCCGAACCGCCGCAGCTGCGCCTCGACGACACCGGAGAATCCGGAGTGGGTCACCACCACGCCCTTGGGCCGGCCGGTGGATCCGGAGGTGTAGATGACGTACGCCGGGCTCGTGTCCGCCAATGGGCGCGTCCGCTCGCCGTCGGTGACGTCCGTTTCCCGGCACAGGCCGACGGCGTGCCGGGTCTCGGCCCGGTCCAGGACGACTCGGCGCATTTCGGGGGCGCCGGGAACATCCGGAAGGGAGAACGACGTGCCGGAGTCGGTGAGGAGCAGCGCCGGACGGACGTCCTCGAGCATGAGCCGGAGGCGGGCGGCGGGGTAGCCGGTATCCAGCGGCAGATACGCGCCTCCCGCCTTCAGCACCGCAAGGGTGGCGATGACCGAGTCGACCGTGCGGGGGAGCGCGATGGCCACGTACCGTTCGGGACCGATGCCGCGGCCGACGAGGTACCGGGCGAGCCGGTTCGCCCGTGCGTTGAGCCGGCGGTAGGTCATCTCCCGCGCCGGCCCCACGCCGTTGTCGAAGATCAGCGCTGTTGCCCCGGGTGTCCGCTTGACCTGCGCCTCGAACAGATCGGGCAGAGGAAGCCGCGGTACATCCCGCGACGTGTCGCGGCTCTGCCTCAGGAGTGTTTTCCGCTCGCCGGGGAGGGCCGGATCGAGCGTGTCGATCCGCTGCCCGGGATCGGCGGTGACCGTGTCGAGGAAGCGAAGGAACCGGTGGACGAGACGCTCGACGCTGTCCCGGTCGAACAGGTCGGTGCTGTACTCCGCCACACCGTCCATCCCCTGCGGGCACCGGTCGGCGCCCCAGCGCTCCCACAGACCCAGTGAGAGGTCGAACCTGCAGGCACCGGTGCTCACCGCACGCTCCCTGACGATCAGACCCGACAGCTCCGGTGCGCTCCGTGGAGCGTTCTGCAGGGCCAGCATCACCTGGAACAGGGGGTGGTGGGGCGTCCCGCGCGCCGGGGCGAGGGCGTCCACGAGCCGCTCGAACGGCAGGTCCTGGTGGGCGTATGCGGCCAGATCGGTCTCCCGCACCCGGGTGAGCAGATCCCGGAAGGCGGGGTTCCCCGAGGTGTCGGTGCGCAGCACCAGGGTATTGACGAAGAACCCCACCAGGCCCTCCAGGGCTTGGTCCGTGCGGCCTGCAACCGGGGTGCCGATCACGATGTCGTGGCTCGCGCCCAGCTTGCTCAGCAAGGCGGCGAGCGTGGCGTGCACCACCATGAACGGACTCGCCCCGCACCGCTCCGCCAGGGCCACGATCCGCCGGTGCAGGGCGGCGTCCACCGTGAAGCGCAGGTCATCGCCGCGGTGGGACGCGGACCGCGGCCGGGGCCGGTCGAGGGGGAGTTCGGCGCATTCGGGCAGCCCTTTCAGAGCGCGGGTCCAATAGGCGAGCCGGCGGGCTGCCCGACTGTCGGGGTCCTCTTCCCCGCCCAGGAGTTGTCGCTGCCACAGGGCGTAGTCCCTGTACTGGACCGGCAGCGGCTCCATGGCGGGGGCCTCACCGCGGCGGCGTGCCGCGTAGGCTGCGGCCAGATCCCGCCACAGCGGTGCGAGGGACCATCCGTCACAAGCGATGTGATGGACTGTCAGTGCCAGGACGTGGCGGTCCGGGGCCGTGCCGAACAGGTGGGCCCTGACCGGGAGGTGGCTCGCCAGATCGAACGGGCGGCGTACGGACGCGGCCACCGCCGCGTCGAGTTCCGCGGGCGCAACCGCAATGACATCGAGCGGCGGTTGTGCGGCCGTGCCGTTGAGGACCAACTGCCCGGGCACACCCGCTGTTTCGGGAAAGATTGTCCGCAGGCTCTCGTGGCGCTCGACCACATCGGCCAGCGCGGTTTCGAGCGCCGCCCGGTCCAGCTCCCCATCCAGTTCCAGGACGAGCGGGACGTTGTACGCCGCGGTCGGACCCTGGAGCCGGTCGAGGAACCACAGGCGGCTCTGCGCGAAGGACAGAGGTACCTCATCGGGACGCTCCATGGGCCGCAGCGGGGGACGGATCCCGGCCGAGGTCCGCCGCACGACTTCGGCCAGTCCGGCGACGGTCGGTGTTTCGAAGACACTGCGCACCGGCAGCTCCAGACCGAGCACCGACCGCACCCGGGAGCTGAGGCGGGTGGCGGAAAGGGAGTGGCCGCCGAGGGCGAAGAAGTTGTCGTCGATGGTGACTTTCGAGACGCCCAGGATATCGGCGACCAGCCCGCACAACAGCTCTTGGAGTGGGGTGCGCGGCGGCCGTCCGTTCTCCAGGGAGCCGATGTCGGGCTCCGGCAGTCGTCGGCGGTCCACCTTGCCGTGTGGCGTCAGTGGCATGGTCTCGAGCACCACCGTGGAGGCCGGCACCAGATACTCGGGTAGCCGCCTCGTAAGGAAGTCGCGGACCGAGGAGACCAGAGCGCCGGCATCCCGCGCGGTGGCGGGAGCGTTGACGAGGGAGGTCGGCGCCGTGCCGGCCGGTGCCGGGGCTCCACCACCGGGTGTGCCCGGCGGGCGGCGGGTCACCACGATGTCCAGGGCGTTCTCCACGGTGGCGGACCATGTGACGGAGGCCCGAAGACCACGCTGCGCGGCAAGCTCGTGCACGTGCTCGATCAAGAGGGTCTCGGCATCGTCCCGCACGCCCAACGAGGGGACCCGGCCCGTGTAGCCCGCACCGTCCAAGGCCCGCAGTGCCGCGACGACGGGTGCGATCCGCTCGTCGGGCGCCCCGGTCACCCGGATGTCCACGGCCCGTCCGGCGTCGAGGCGGTCGGCCAGCGCTTTCGGGTCCGAGACGTCCCGACCCCACCGCAGGTCTTCCACGGGGGGAACGGGTCCGACTCCGCGGCCGGCCTTGCGCAGTACGACGTCGTAGCGGTAGCGGGTCAGTTCGTTGACGTACCGCCCCCGCTTCACCCGCACCTCGCTGCCGCCGAGGCCCGGGACGGTGCCCGCCAGTTCGGTGAAGAACGCCGGGTCAACCAGTAGCTCCTTCTCCCGAACCATGCCGTGCTCGACGGCCGCGCGCAGGGCGGCGGGGCTCGACGGCACCCCGGGTCGACGCAGCCGGACATCGGTGTGGAAGGCGCGAAGGAGGCGCAGGTTGCGTACGTCTCCGACGAAGACCGACCCACCGGGGACGAGCAGCTCGACCGCCTTGGCCAGGACGTCCGTGAGGTAGCGCGCATCCGGGAAGTACTGGGTGACGGAGTTGATGACGACGGTGTCGAAGAATCCGACGGGCAGGCCGCTGATGTCGTCGGCCGCGCGGACGCTCAGTTCGACCCGGTCCGCGAGCGAGGCATCCCGGCGCACCGGTTCGGTCAGCGCCTCGATGACCCGATCCGACAGGTCCGTTCCCCAGTAGGCGTCGCACCGCGGAGCCAGCCGGGACATCAGCAGCCCGGTGCCCACTCCCATCTCCAGGACGCGACGGGGGTTCAGTTCACGGATGCGTTCCACGGTCGTGTCGCGCCACTCCCGCATCTGCTCCGACGGGATGGGCCGGCCGTCGTAGCTGCTGTGCCAGCCGGAGAAGTCCTCGCCGAAGGGCATCCGGGTGATCTCGCCGTAGAGCGAGTTGTAGATTCCCCGCCACTCGTTCACCGCGTCCGTGTCGCCCTGCTCGGACCCGGCCCCATCGGTGGGGACGACATAGCCGATGAGTCGTTTGTGTCCGGTCCGGTCCTCGCGGGCCACGACCGCGGCCCGGGCGACGCCCGGGTGCTCCGAGAGGACGGCCTCCACCTCGCCGGGCTCGACGCGGAAACCACGGATCTTCACCTGGTCATCGCTGCGGCCCACGAACTCCAGGAGGCCGTCCGGCCTGCCGCGCACCAGGTCACCGGTGCGGAAGAGCCGGGCGCCGGGCTCTCCCAGCGGGTCGGCGACAAAACGTTCGGCGGTCGGGGCCGGACGATTCCAGTAGCCACGGGCCAGGCCCGAGCCGCCGATGTACAGTTCCCCGACCTCGCCCGCCGGAAGCGGGCGCAACCGCCGGTCGAGAACCTCGACGCGCATGCCCGACATGGCGGCGCCGATGGGGACCACGGTGCCCGGCTCACCGATGTCGGTGACCCGGTGACAGGTGGCGAACGTCGTCGTCTCCGTCGGGCCGTAGCCGTTGACGACCACTGTGCCGGGGCAGGTCCGCAGGACCCGACGGACAGCCGTGGGCGAGACCGTGTCCCCGCCGGTCCACACCTCGCGCACGCCGCGGAAGCACTGCGGATCCTCCCCCGCGAGGACGGAGAACAGGCCGGCGGTCACCCACAATCCGGTGATCCCCGCATCCGAGACCGCCGAGGCGATGCCCCGGGCGTCCGGTTCGCCGGGGGGTGCGATCACGACCGTACCGCCACACAGCAGCGGCACCCACACCTCGTAGGTGGACGCGTCGAAAGCGTGTGGCGAGTGCAGCAGGACCCGCTCGTGGGCACCATTGCGCCAGATACGGTCCCGGGCGAGACCCACGACGTTCTCGTGGGTCACGGCTACGCCCTTGGGCGTACCGGTGGAGCCGGAGGTGAACATCACGTAGGCGAGCTGCCGCGGCTCGGCGGGGATACCGGAGGTGGCCGGGCCCTCGTGTCCGTCCGAGGCGTCGGAGCGCACCGACAGGACCCGGGGTCCGGTACCGAACTCGTTCCGGGGACGTGGCTCGTCCGTCAGGATCAACCGGGGTCGGGTCTCCTCGACCATCCACCGCAGCCGCGATGTGGGTTGCCGTGTGTCCAACGGCACATAGCAGGCACCGCACCGGACGATGGCGAGCAGGGACACCACCAGATCGGGCGGGCGTTGCATCAGGACCGCCACGGTGGAACCCGGACCCGCCCCTTCCGCGGCAAGACGCCGGGCCAGGCGCTCGGAACGGGCGTCGAGTTCCCGGTACGTCATGGCCGTGTCTTCCTCGGCGCCACGGATCAGGGCGGTCGCTTCGGGAGTCAGCCGAGCCTGTCGTACGAAGGCTTCCGGGAGCGTCGCGGGCGTCGGGGCGGTGTCGGAGGGGCCGGAACGTCGGAGGGGGATCTCGGAACGCGGAACATCGGCCGAGGGCCGGGGTGGGAGGGAGTGGTGCTGTGCGGCCACGCGTCAACTCCTCTGCGCGGGTTCCACCGGAGGGCGGTACTGCCGGCCTGCCGGGCGACCGCACCGGGGGAGGGCGCACTCAGGCGTCCGGTGAATGCCCGAGCGGACTATACGTAGCAAGGATGTCACAAGGGGTCACGACGCAGAAGTGGAGGGGTGATCGATTCGGCCACTCCCGTGGTGGATCGATCGCGTGGGGCCCTGTGATCGATCCACGGGTGCGGTCGCTCCGCGGGTGCGTTCCCACGGGGGCGCGGGTCCCGGTCGTGCCACCGAGGAACAAGAAGTGGTTCGCGGGGTCATCCGCCGGGTGGACGGGTTGGGAATTGGCCGAAATGAATACTGTGGGGCGATTGGTGGTAAGTGTCGAACAAAATTCCGCTCTGCTCCGCATCGGCCGGGAAGATCACGCCTGCTCCGGTGATACGGCACAGGCGAAACACCTTCTCCGTTTCCGCGATGAGCATGGGGATGTGGGCCGGTGATCCATTGAAGGGGAGGCCCGGGCCGTAACAGCCGACCGGCGTGGGGTCACAGCGGAAGTGGTCGGAGAGCTTTGCGGCCGCGCGGTCGGGTCGCCGGGTGTGCTCGGGGGTGACGGCGCACACCGTGTGGCGGCGGGCTCGCGCCTCAACGATCCGCTGTTCGGGCGGTTCCCGATCCCCGGGGGGACGCGTGGGCATGCGCGGTTCCGGACCATGTGTTGCGGTCGCGTGGTGGAGCGCCCCACGCCGACTTACCGGGTGAGACCTTCGGGTTGTTCCCGGGGCCGACCTCGCGCGGACCGGTGCGACCAGGGGCAAACACGGATATGGCCTTGTGCGGGGCCGGTGACGCGGGGCACTCGCCGGTAGTCCGCGTCGCTCGGGTTGCTCGGGGAGATATCGGATTACATCGAATTCCGCCTGAAATGGGTGTACTTCATGTCCCATGGTGGAATTGATCCCGTCGGACACCATGTGCGGGCGGTTGCGGGTGAGGCGATCCGATCTTGTACGCCCGCTTACCTGTGCCCACTTGTGCCCACTTGTGCAGGGAGAGTCAATGGAAGCCCCCGCTCTCACGCCGGACACGGGAGTCACCGCCGAGATGGTGGGACGGTCCGTACGCTTCGAGTCCCGGAGGTACCAACCGACCGACAGCTACGCCGACATCGCCTGTGACAAGATCCGGCGCGGGAGCGAGGTGCTCGGTGCGAGCGAAAGTGAACAACGGTCCCGGCTCGCCCTGGTCCGCGAATTGTTCGGGGCCTGGGGTGAACTCCCCGCAGGGAATCCGCCCGAACGCGCGTGCTGGGTCGCCATCGACGGCATGCCTTTCGAGGTGTCGTTCGCCTGGGTCGACGGCAGGAGCGAACTGCGCCTTTCGTTCGAAAACCCGAGTCATCCGGGAACGCCTCTCGCCCGTCAGGAAGACGGCAGGGCTTTCACCCGCAGCCTGGCCGACCGTCCGGGAGTTCCGATCGAGCGCTATCTCGCCGTCGAGGACCTCTTCACGGACGGGGACCCGCGCGGATACTTCTCGTTCTTCCACGGGGTCGCCTGGCGGCAGGGCGGAGACCCCCTCCACAAGATCTATCTCAACCCCGCCGTCGCCGGCCGCGAGCACGCTGCTGCCCGCACGCAGGAGGCCATGATCCGGCTGGGCATGGAACGCCCCTGGCGCGCCCTCGCCGATCACCTGGGAGGCGTTCACGGTATCGCGCACGAACCTGTCGGACTGGCCCTGGACCTGTCCGACGCCCGGGAGGCCCGCTGCAAGGTCTACCTCGCGCACACGGAGGTGACCGCCGATGAAGTGGATGCCCGGGCAGCCATCGCCCGCGATCACGTACCCGGCTCCTTCGCCCGTGCTCTCGAACGTGTCACCGGACACCGCGAGTCCGGATGGCAGAAGCCTCCCGTCACGTGCTGGGGCTTCGATTTCGCTCAGGACGTGCCGAGCGCCACGCTCTATGTGCCGCTCATCCCCGGTCACGGCGACGACGCGATCGCGCACGATCGCGTGGCGGCCTTCATGCGCGAGGAGAACATGGACCCGGCGCCCTACACGGCCGCTCTCCACGCCCTGTCGGACGGTCCGCCGACGGAGTCGTCGACCCAGAATTTCCTCTCCTACCGCGGTGGACCGTCCCCGCGCTTCGCCGTGTACCTCGCCCCGGGCACGTACCGTCCGGCCTGAGGGCGGTGACCACCGGAGCGCCACACCTCGGTCGCCCCCGGGGCCGTGACCGGGAGGTTCCCCACCACCGTACGCCGCTTCGCAGATCCGGTCTCCCCGGAGGGGCGGTCCCCGTTGCCCGGCCCCGGGGCCGTTCTCCCGTCGGGAGGAAATGTGTCCAGGGGGAGCCCCGGCCCTGTCGCCCCACAGGCCGGTCCGCTCATCCTCGAACAAGTCGGCGCGCCCGGTGCGATGGGTTCGGTGATATCGAACACCAGACCATCGGCGAAAGTCTGCACGGCGTCTTTGGGTGCTCCCGGAGACGCCGCCCCCCGCCGGCTCGGATCAGGTCTCCCTCTCGTTCGAGGCCCGGGGTCGGTACAGGGATTACCTGATCGGTGGCCTGCGCCTCCGACCCGGACAGTCCGTCCGATGGGCGGAACCGCCCGGATCACACCTCATGGGTATCTCCGTGATCAAGGAACGGATCGACCGTGCCAACCCCGGGGCGACCGGCTCCGAACGGTGCACGGGGGTAGCCGTCGCCGTTCGGTTTCCCCGCGACGACGAGTCGTTCGATGGCGCCTGAGTCGGCGTACGCCCCGCCGCATCCCCGAGGCGGGGGCGCACCTCTGAACATGTTCAACCGCGTACGGCTCCACCGCGCGTCCTCGTACTCCGCTCCACTGTGTGGGCTCGACAATGGTGGGAAAGGGGCGTCGGCCGCGGATCGCCGCACCCGCGCGTGGCCAATGCGTGGCCGGACGCGTCCGGACGGTGCGGCACGAGCCGTGCCGGATGAGCATGACAGAGGCGCTCTGAACAGGCAGGATGCCATCCTGCGGCAGCGCTCGTCACGGAACGGCATGACCGCCCCTGGTCTCGTAATGCGTAGGTCAAGGGTTCGATTCCCTTGGGCGGCTCCGCCGAGGGCCAGGTCAGACACCTTCTGACCTGGCCTTTCTCGTGTCTCCGGCCTGACGCCCAGTCGACTTCACCCCCTTTTCCGGGCTCGACCGGGGCAGGGGTGGCCAAGGGGTGGCCATCGGCGCGACGCGCGTGCACAGGGCGCCGTGGTGGCCTGGCTCGCCGGTACGGCGAGCGCCCGGCGCCGGACGCGGCGCACCCCGTGGGCAGGAGTCCCCCGATCGGGCCGACCCCTTCACCGCCCCTCCGTCTCCGCTTCCCCGGCCTCCTCGACCCGGTCCCGGACCGCGGGCGGGGCACGGCGGTCCGGGGCATGGGCCACCGGACCATAGCCTCTGCCGGCACCGAGGGGCTGGTGTTCACCGGGCCGAACTCGGCCTCCACGCGCCCGAACAGAAGCCGGCCGGAGAGCGGTAACACCTTGGGGGGCACGCCTTCTGCTGCACGGCCCGCTCCGCCCCTCGCGACCACGACTGCGGAAAGGGCGAGAAGGCTCACAGACCTCCCCTCCTTGCCGAGTCGTTGTGGGCGACTGCGGAGCGACTGAAGCGGGGGGCAGGGGTCGGACGGGTCCGGTGCCGGAGGCTCCCGACAAAGCCTGTCGGGGCCCGTAAGGTGCCGGGACGGGGGGAGGGGTGGCCGGACGTTCCTGGACGGTGCGGCGGCGACCGGCCGGTCTTGGACGGTTCAAGGGCTCTGATCAGGAGAAACGAGATCGTGTGGCATCGGGCGGTACCATCCGGCATGGACCGATCGGTCCCGCGGATGGCCTCGAACCGTCTTTTGGGGGCACCAGCTGTTCGAGCAGCTCGGCAGCCCGACGGTGGATGGCCGGCTCGGTCTCGAGCTCGGCTGTACGCCTGCGGGGGCGGCCGGCTCGGCGTGGTCGCTGCTGGTGACCCCGGGCTCCTGGTCGGTGTCCATGCGGTGCCGGGGGCGCCAGGTGTGGATGGTCTGGTCGCTGATCCCAAGGAACTGGGCGTCCTCGGCGACCTCGCGACCGGACTCGACCGGTTCGAGGACCTTGCGGCGGAACTCGGGTGGATGGCTGCGGGGCATGAAGACGGCCTCCGGGGAGCGCGGGTTGACTGCTTGTCCGGCAACCCGACTCCACAGAACCCGGGGCGTATCGAAGCCCCTGACAGATCCGGAGCGGTCCAGAACGCAAGAGCCCCGCTCACCGTCCCCGCACCGGCCGCACACGACGAGCAGGTTGGGGAAAACCCCGGGGTCAGAAGGCCTTCGCGAGCCGGTGGCGGGTCGCAAAGGCGATGGCGACGGCGACCAACAGGACGGCGCACGCGCAGAGAAAGGCCATCTGGGTGCCGGGGAAGGTGATGAGCAGGCCGCCGATCTGTGCGCCGAGCGCGGAGCCGCCGAGACTGATCGTGGAGGACCAGGTGAATGCCTCGGTGACATGGCTCTGGCGTGCGGTCCGCGAAATGATCTCGTACAGGATCACCGTCATGGGCGCCTCGAAAGAGCCGAGGACGACCAGGGCCAAGCCCATCGACCAGTTGTCCCAGACGAGTACGGGAAGGGCGGCGCCCGCGCTGACGACCAGCAGGCCCACCCTGACGGCGAGCTTGAGGGACCAGCGTCGATTGCGGCTTCCGTACCAGAGTCCGCCGAGAATCCCACCGATGCCCCACGCCGCATAGAACAGGCCGACGCTGCCGGCCGAGCCGTGATCGTCGGCGAAGGCGGGAAGCGCGACGTTGTAGATCCCCGTCCTGACGGCGGTGCAGGCGACCAGGGCCAGCACCAGGAGCAGGCCCGCCGAGCGGAGAGCGCCGAGGGGGTCGCGCTCGCTCGGGGTGGCGGGCTGGGTTCGCGAAGCCCGGGTCATCGCGAACCCGATGGAGCCCGCGGCGGCGAGCAGGCCCCCCAGGACGATAGCCGCCCCCGGGCTGCCCAGGAGCAGGATGACGCTGAGCAGAAGCGGCCCGCCGATCAGGAAGACGTTGAACAGCACCGTCTCCAGGGAGATGCCCGCCCGCTCCATCCCGTCCGTCGAGCGCCACAGGGCGCGGATGCAGCCGCTGATCGGGGGAACCGTGGCGCCCGCCACGGCCACGCACATCAACTGCGGGGTCAGGGAACCGGATTCGAAGGTGACGAAGCCGATCAGCGACACCGGGTACACGACACCGGTGATGACCAGCACACTCGTCTGCCCGTACCTGTCGACGCGGCGGGCGACGAGCGGCGCGAACAGCGCGGTGCCCAGGCTGTACGCGCCCAGGAACAGGCCGGCCGAGAGGTAGCCGGCATCCTTGGAGGTGGTGAAGACCACCAGGGCGAGGCCGACCAGGTAGTAGGGGAATCGGCCGACGACACTCCAGAACAACGGGGCGCGCATGGTCCTGCTCCGCGCGGCGGCGACGAGTCGGTTCTCCCCGGACGGGGGTGCCGGGGAGGTCTCGGATACCCCGGGGATCGTGGTGTCGGAGGAAGGGGGATTCGCCATGGTATCTCCCATTTCGGGAAGGATTGCCTGAGATGAGTGCTTCGGATGGGACGCGGCTGTCGAACGTGTTCACGAGGAACGCGAGGTCACTCGCTTCCGTCGGACGCGGGGAAGACGCCATAGGGGTGGCGAGCCATCGTTACGGCGAGGTCCTGGACGGCGTATGCCGTCAGGTAATAGGCCATGGGGGCCGCGTAAGGGGCAACGGTCAGGGTGAACCCGGTCTCCCCGTCTCCTTGCGGCCCGATGTCGACCCTTTGCAGATCCGGTGTGACCGTGCAGTATTCACGCCCGTATTTGGCGACGAAAAGGCCGAGGTGGATCGTGCCCGGGCGGGCATCGCGCACCTCCACCCGCACCTGCTGGATACTTCCTTGGAGTAGATCCTCCTCGGCGTGGATCAGCAGTGAGGGTCCACCGGGCAGCCGGAAGGCGACATCGCTGCACCGCGTGCAGATGACGCCTTCGGTGTCGAGCGCGGTGGGTACCAGGGCACGCCGGATGAAGCGCTCGGCAGGTCGCCCGCACTGACAGCGCACGCTCGCGAGCGATGAGGAATCGATACGACTGCGCTCTCCGAAGTGGTGGAAGGAATCGCTGAGTTCGTTCTCCGGATTGCTCACGAACTGCTCGATGACGGCGAGGTCCAGCGACTGCAGGTCGTCGAGGAGGTCGCGGGTCGTCTCGGCCGGGTCGTGAACCGCCCGGGACTCCCTGGCGACCTGGCTGTCGATCCTGGTGGCCAGGTTCTCGAGGCTGGATCGCAGGGGGTTGTTGAGCCGCAGGAGTCCGCCCGCCAGATAAGCGGTGACGCGGGCGGAGGTGGCCAGCAGCAGCGGTTCCGGCATCGGAGAGGGCGGTTCCGGCGTGATGGCCTCTTCGTCGTCGCCCATGCCGAAGTGGACATACGCGGGAGAGGGGCCCGCGGTGCGGATGCTGGAGTTGAGGGCCGCGGCGGAGGAACCGTGCGCGAGGACCGTCTCCATCCAGGAAAGGTTCTCCGCGCGCCCGACGTCGTGTGCCGTGATCGCGGCCACGACGTCCCTGGCGGTGCCGTCGATCGCATTGAGCATCAGTTGGTACTTGGGGTCGTAGATGGCCGCGTCGGTGAAAGGGCCGTTGTTGCACGAGCTCAGCACGACCTCGGCCGCGCGGATGTCGCGCAGCTGGATCAGCTTGTCCAGGGGTCGGTAGCAGGTGGGCTCGTCGGAGTAGGCGCAGATCGGGCCGATGACGTTCTCCTTGCGGGGAACGAGCGAGTTCAGGCCGCAGATGGTGTAGTCGGCGAGATTGAGGGAGTCGTCCTTGCCGTGCCCCTGCAGAAGGAGGCGGCTCCAGCGGGTGCCGAGGATCTCGGACCTGACGTCCGCGGTCTCCATGCCCCGCGCGTCGAGCAGGTGGATGCCGCTGCGCGAAAGCCCGCGGTCGACGGCGGTGAACATGCCGAGTTCCTGTACGTCCGGGGCCTTACGGACGTACTGCTTGGCGGTGAACCAGGCCAGGGAAGCCGCATCCCGGCCGGTCAGGATCCTCAGACGCACATCGGGCCGGCGTTCGGCGGCGCGCAGCAGGGGCCAGATGGTGTCCACCGTGAGGTGCTCGTACAGGCCGGCGATCAGCAGGGAGTGCACCTCGCCCCGGCCGGCATGCTCACCGGCCTCCCGCTGTCCGTACTCGCTCCGTGACTCCTGCGGGAAGAGCGTGTCGAGCAAACCGGCTCCGACCTCTCCCGTGTCGAGCCAATGGTCGGCGAGTGGATCAATGAGCGCGACCAGTCCGGCAGGCAGCGCTTCAGGCTCCAGGATGACGCCGTACGAGCAGGCGGCCGGCCGGCGCGCCTCCCCGTACACGCTCGCCGCGCATGCAACGGATGCCGCGAGATCGACTCGCCCATCGGTCCAGACGGGGACTTTCGCGCGGGCCGTATCCGCGAGGAACGCGTCAACGGCAGCGGCGTAGGAGGAGCCGTCCTCCGGGAGGGAGAAGGGCGAGGCCGACATGATTGCGGTATCGCCGCCGGAAACATGAATCTCGGACTGCACCACGTATGACTCCTTCACAACGGCAATCGGCCTCGGGAAACCAACGATCCGGAGCCATGGCGTTCGGCAGCCGAAACCGGATTTCTCACATCCGAGAAATCCTGGTCGGCTCGCGACAGCGCTCCGCACCGACGTATCGAGGCATCAAGACGGTACGTCCGCTCCGGTGCCCCGCGTATCCACAGCACATTCATGTGCGAGGACACATGACGCTTACCTCCTCTCGATGCGCCTGCACGCTTTGCTTACGCCGACCGACTTCACGTCGGCACAGTTCATGGAGTGCGGCACGAGCGATCATGTCATTCTGTCGGAAGAATTCATCATTGCTCTTCGGGGACGGGAACCGGCCGGATGCCACACTTCCCGAAAACAGCGTTCCCACCCCGAAACGGCTCTCGTGGATGGTCCCATCGGCACGCTTCAGGCGATTGAGGGAATCGGTGTCGATGAGACCGGCGGTATCGATGACACCCGTGGGATACCGGTCGCCGCCGTCGGGGGACGATGGGGGCTCTTCTCTGATCTCATCGCGCTGGATCAGCTTGCGCAGCAAGGGGTCACTCACGCGAAGCATGGTGCGCTTCGGGAGTCGGGCCTCGATGAGGGCCCGGGCGGTGATCGATCCGTTGAGGTTGCACGACCGCGCGTGGAAGAGCCCGTCGTTGGTGGTCACCGTCATCTCGGAGCCAAGGAACCTGACGACACCGGCACGGGTCAGGGCGAGCAGTTCCTCCAGCCGCGGTCCGGGCGGTCCACTGGTGAGAAATCGACAGAAATCAAGAAATGCCGGCAGATCCCGCTCCCATGAAGTGGGAGAGATTCTCTTTTCGTCGACGAGTTCAACCAGCCTGGAGAAGGTGGAGAACAGACCGTGCACCATCGCCAGGTCCGCACTGTGCCGAGGATCGCGCCCGCGTCGGACTCCTGCTTCGATGTGATCGACCATCCAGTTCTGCAGGGCATCCAGGTCGGGGAAGCGGCGGCCGGCCAGCGGATGGGCTGTTTCCTTCAGGTCGATCCGGTCCCCGTCGAACCGCACTGCCCGATCGACCAGCTCCTTGAGTTCCGGGCCGTCCCAATCAAGGGTGTCGAGGCGGTGAATGAACTGACGGGCGTCCATGTCAAGGAGTTCTTGATGCGATGCGGCAAGCTCGCGATAACCGGCGTGGGTGACTTCGCGGGCGATCAACGGCCAGATGTCCACGGCGAAGTCCAGGGGGCGGTCGCCGAGGGCGGCCACCGCCGCGGCGTCGAGGTGACCGAACGATTCCGGGGGTGATCCGGCCAGGCTGTAGTGGGTCTTCGACCAGTACGGTACGCCCCGCCGCGACCCCACGAAGAGGACGGGTTCCCTACCGGATGGCGTGTAGCGCAGCTCCCCGGAGTCATCACGATGGAATGTGCCGCCGCGTCCGGAGGTCAGCAGTACAGCGGTGTCGATGAAACACAGCCCAAGCCCCCGCACAATCACCGGTTCACCGGCGGGTATCCGGTCGAGGAAATGATCGGCGGTGGATCCCGAGGGCAGATAGCACAGGTCATGGACGGCCGCGTATTCCGTCAGACGCACCTCTTCCGCATCCGGCTCGACATCGACGTTGCCCTGGGCGAGCAGCACGATGTCGACGTCCAGCGGGGGGAGGCCGTCCGCCATGACAACGCGTTGTCGGCCAAGGGGAAGGTCGTGCACGTCGACGGCCCGACCCATGTGTGAATGGACCTGCACCCGGGACGTGCCATTCTTCGCCAACTTCCGGAACACCCAAGACAGATAGTCGCTCTGTGTCCGACGGGTGGTGAACCAGCCGTCGTGCATCTTCTCCGCCTCGGCCGCCGTGGAGGGAGCGTGCCGGAATCCCGGGGGGGACGACAGGCGGCCCGTGGCCAGTTCCCGGGCCCATTCGCTGAGCGTGGGACCGGGGACGATCGGGCCTTCGCATGCGACGGTCTCGTCGGTGAACATGGTGCAGCCACCGGCGGTGGTGTTCATCCACAGAAGCGGTGACTGCCGGGACCGCCAGATGCGGCCGCCCCCTGGTGGGTGAGGATCAATGACGTGGACGTCGATCGTCCGGTCCGGCGCACACTCGGCAGCGTTGGCGATGAGACGTTCGAGAAGAGAGGTGCCACGTGGGCCGGCACCAATGATTGCCACCGCCAGTGAACTCGTCATATTCCGTCCCTACGCCTCGGTCAAGGTGGGGTCATATCGCATGCGCGTGAACGACGTGTCGCTTGAACGAGCGGTACGGCGCATCCATCACGGGAGCCGTGGGTTACGCGGCCCTCTGCCTGTGTCCGTCGATCAGCGCGGCGAGTTCCGCGACAGTGGCGTCGCCGATCAGCTCGCTCATCTCCACCTGGACCGAGCTCTCCCGGAGGATGCGGTACTGCACGCCGACCGTCTGCAGCGAGGTCGCGGCGAGCTCGCGCAGGGTCCGCGCGGCGACCTCCTCGGACTCGGCCAACTGCAGCACCTCCCGGACGGTGGTCTGCAGCCACGACAAAGTGGTGGCCTCGGCGCCGGCGTTCTTCTGCACTTCGGTGACTCCTTCGTTGGGTGACTGGAGGCGAGGGCCGCTCATACGGCCCTCAGCAGGACGCACATCCGCAACCCCGACACACTCGACGCCAGCAGGTAGAGCCCGTCCGGCCGGACGCCGCCGGCCGACTGCCGGTCGGCGAGGTTGATCAGCGGGTCCGCGGCGAAGCAGTGTCCGACCCTGGTGATGTTCGAGGTGTCCAGCTGGGACGGGAGGAACCCGGCCTGGACCTCCTTCATCATCACGATCGGCAGAAAGGTGTTGTTGTGCAGCAGCCCGTCGATCTCCTCGACGCGGATACCGGTCCCGGCGAACAACCGCTGGTTGGCCGCCTTGGCCAAGTCGGCGCTGATCTCGGTGCCCTGGAGCATGGAGGCAGGGTCCTGGGCGTGCGCGTCGGCGACCCACTCGTAGGACTCGGGAGCGCCGTCCACCTCCTGCGAGATCAAGCAGGCGGCCGCGCCGTCGCTGAACAGGGCGAAGTCGGCCAGCCGCGCGGACTCGTCGGGCACCGCGTCGGTGGTGATCACCAACACGGTCCGGTGTCGGCCCGCGGCGACCATCGTGGCGGCCGTCTGCAGACCGGTGAGCAGGGAAGCGCACCGGTTCAGGGTGATCCCGGTGACCGGGACATCGCTGAGTCCGAGGCCGCGCAGGACCGTCGCGATCAGGTCACCGTGCTCACCGACATCGCCGGGGAACGTGTTGGAACACAGCACGAGCGCATCGATCCCGTCCGGCGCGACGCCCGCCGCGTCAAGGGTCTGCCGTCCGGCCCGTACGGCGAGCGTGGCCGTGTCGAGTTCCGTACGGCGCACGGTGCCCCAGCCCCACATCGCGGCATCGGGCACCATCCGCCGGTCGTCCACGAACGCGGCGAATCCCTTGATCTCGGAATGATCCATCTCGACCTCGCCGAGCACATACCTGGGCGAGCGCAGCACTACGCGCGGGTCTTCAGTCGTTTTCATGTCAGCCCAGCCGCCTGCGCAGGAAGTCGGCGATCAGACGCATCGCGTTCCTGGACGTCTCCAGCACGGCCGAAAGCTGGAGAAAGCCGTGCGGAAGATCCTTGTGCGGGTGGAACTCCACCGGCACATTCGCACCTGAGAGCATTTTCGCGTATTCCTCGCCCTCGTCGTACAGCGGGCAGTACTCGGCCGTCAGCAGCAGAGCCGGCGGAAGTCCGCTGTGGTCGGTCGCCTTGGCCGGTGAGGCATAAGGCGATTCGCCGTCGGCGGGATCGGCGAGGTAGTGCTCCCAGAACCAGGTCGACGATTTCGCGTTGAAGAACATCGGATCGACGTTGTCGCTCATGGACCGCGTCGTGGCGTCGTTACGCGTCGGCGGATAGACGAGCACCTGGGCGGAGAGCGTCGGCCCGCCCTTGTCCCGGGCCATCAGGGCCATGACCGCGGCGAGGTTGCCGCCGGAGCTGTCTCCGGCGACGGCTATGCGGGCGGGGTCGGCGCCGAGTTCGGACGCGTGCTCCCCCACCCACCGCACGGCGGTGTAGCAGTCGTCGATGGCGGCCGGGAACGGGTGCTCGGGCGCGAGCCGGTAGCCGACGGACACGACCACACAGGGGGTCAGGCAGGCCACCGCGCGGCAGATGGCCTCGCATGTGTCCAGGGAGCCGACGACCCAGCCGCCGCCGAAGAAGTACACCACCACGGGGAGCGGATCGTCGTTCCCGCGCTGCGGGCGGTACACCCGCAGTGTCAGCGGACCCGCCGGACCGTCGATGTCGAAGTCGAATACCTCTTCGGGTTCTTTCACCCAATCCCAGATCTCGGCTTCGGTCTCCCGATCCGCTACCCGGGCCCGGTCCACCGACATGGTGTAAAGCGGCGTGAATCCGGTGGTGACACGGTAGTCCCTGATTCCCGCGTAGAGCGGATCAAGCGGCATGAAAAATCCCTCAGCTCCCAGGACTGCATCAAGAAAATCCGAACCGAAATCGAGAGTGGCACGGTCCCGGACCGCACCGGGTAACCGAGGTGATGAGCCGGGGCGGGAGTGAGTCAGCGCGATGTGTCCGTCCCATGAACTTGCCGCGGACGCGGCGGAATCGGTGGGGTCGTAACGTCCTCCTCCGGCGCTGCCGCGGGACGCGCCCACTGCGAGACCGACACCGAGCCCCGGGGCCCTGTGGACCCCGACCGGCCTCCTCGGGCCGCTGCGCGCGGCTCTGTCCGCGGCTGCGCCGCCCGGACGACGTGGTGGTCGCCGTTCATTCCTGATGGTTCGACATGTGACAGGAGGGAACCAGTGAGTGACTTCGAAGGGCTCGTGGCGATCGTTACGGGTGGCGCCGGGGGAATCGGTCTGGCCACGGCGAAACTGCTGACCAGCAGGGGTGCGAAGGTCGCCGTCCTCGATCTCGAGACGGAGGGCCTGCCGGACGACGTCTTCGGCGTCCGGGCCGACGTCGGCGATGACGCCCGGGTCGAGGCGGCGGTGGAGGCCGTGGTCGAGCGGTTCGGCCGCCTCGACATCGTGGTGAACAACGCCGGCATACCGGCGGTCGGCGATGTCGCCACGAACAGTTCCGAGGAGTGGCTGAACGTCCTGAACGTCAACGTGGTCGGCATGGTCCGGGTCGCCCGGTACGCCCTGCCGCACCTGCGCCGCTCACCCGCCGCGTCGATCGTCAACACGTGCTCGATCGTGGCGTGGGCCGGACACCAGACGCGCACGCTGTACTCGGCCAGCAAGGGAGCCGTGTACTCGCTCACCCTGGCCATGGCGACGGACCACGCCCGCGAGGGAATCCGTGTCAACTGTGTCGCGCCCGGCACGGCGGACACCCCGTGGGTGGAGAAGCAGCTGCAGGGGACGGAGGACCCGGAGGCCGCCAGGGAGTCGCTGCTCAAGTTCCTCGTGCCGGGCCGCCTGGTGACGGCCGACGAGGTGGCGGGCGCCATCGCCTACCTGGCGAGCCCGCTGTCGAGCGCCTCCGTCGGCATGATGCTCGCCGTGGACGGCGGCCAGCACAGCCTGCGCCTGCGGCCGCAGGACCAGCAGCACCTCATCGGGCGCTGAACCGTACCGAGCCTGCGGCCCCGGGACCATGTCCATGGTCCCGGGGCCGGGTTCGTATGGGGGTCGCACCTTCTACGGGAAGACGTGTACCCGCTCCGGCACGGTGGACGGGTCGCCCGGCCACAGCCGCATCTCCCCCACGTCCGGGCGCAGGATCACCGCCGCGACCGTGCGCTCCCGCCGGATGTCGCCGTTGTCCGGCACCAGGACCGGGGGCGTGGCGAGGAGCCGGTGATGGTGCTCCGTGTCGCCGGCCTTCGGGATGCCCGCGTCAAGGACCGTCCGAAGGCGCCGCTTGGAGGAGTTCTTGGCGAAGACGTTGATCTCGTCCTGCTCGGCGAGTTCGGCGTCCAGGAAGTGGTTCGTGTGCACCAGTTCGTCGCCTTCGAGGACGCGTCGCCGCGCCACCGTGGCCTCGACGCACACGGTCCGGTCCACGCCGCAGATCATGAACGCCCGCGAGCTGGCCAGCGGCAGCTCGCGGAGGATCCCGACGGCCTGCTCGACCGTGCCGGCGGTGTCGAGGACGTGCCGGATCGCCAGGTACGGCGGCACGCCCGGCCGCCAGTCGCCGCCGAGGACGAGGTTGATACCCACGGCGATCCCGGCGTCGTTGACACCGAGGTAGCCGAGGAGACCGGCGAAGCTGAGCACCAGGGAGCGGTGGCGCGGCCCGGAGACCGACAGCACGGCGATCTGGTCGTCGAGGTTGCCGTTCAGGTCGACGGTCTGGGCGAGCACCGGCCCACCGCCGGCCGAGGCGTACGTCGTGCAGTCCCCGGCGGTGACTCGGCTGTAGCCGATCAGCTCGCGGCGCAGTTGCAGCAGCCAGGCCGCGTCGCGGTCGATCCCGGCGCCGGCGGCGAGGCCGTCGATCTCGACGGCGAGGTCCGGCAGCGCTTCGGCGGTCACCGCGCGGTGGGCCGCGATGTCGGGCCGCAGCGCGTCGAGGTCGGCCGGCCGGTCGGTGAGGTGGCCGAGGCGGGCGAGCGAGTCGTCGAGAAAGCCGCGGAGCCGTCCGGCCAGCGCGCGTCCGTGGAGGAGACCACGGGCATGCGGCGAGCCGGACAGCTCCAGGAACGGCGCATCGGTCACGCGCACGGGTTGACCGCCCTGCCGACGCGGCGGAGCCGGTCCTCGACCGAGGGCCATTCGGCGCGGAGTACCGAATAGTAGATCGCGTCACGCCTGCGGCCGTCGGGCATCGGGTTGAAGCTGCGCATGACGCCTTCCTCGTACGCCCCGATCTTGCGCAATGCGGCGCGGGCCCGGACGTTGAGGACGTCGGTCTTGAACTCGACGCGCTCGGTGCCCAAGACGTCGAACGCGTGCTGGAGCAGCAGGTACTTGGCCCAGCGGTTGATGCCCCTGCCCTGGAAGTCGACGCCGAGCCAGGACCAGCCGATCTCCAGTCGCCCGTCGGCCTCGCTCAGGTTGCCGTAGCTGGAGCTGCCGGCGACCTGTCCGGTGCTCTTGTCCACGATGACGTAGACCGCGCGCTTGCCGACGGCCTGATCAGCGAGCATGGAGTCGAAAAACTGGTCAAAATCGGCGTCGCCCTCGACACGGGAAACGAAGTAGGTCCAGATCCGGTCGTCGAACGCGATCTTGCGCAGGGGTCCACGGTCTTCCTCCGAGATCGGGTGAAGTTCGACGTGCTCGTTTCCGAGGAGGGCGGAGGCGTGCCGGCTCCAGGCGTGGTGGGTCAAGGAACTCATCCCTTCACAGGGGCGTGGGGGCGGAGGGCGTCGACGACATTGCCGAGGGTGCGCATCCCGGCGAGGTCGTCCTCGGTGAAGTTGTCGAGTCCGATGTCCGCCGCCCTGCACAGGGAGGTCAGGAACAGGACCTTGTTGAGCGAGGTGATTCCGTAGGTCTCCACGAGGTTCTCGCCGAGGTCGAGGCTCGCGGGGTCCGGGTGGTCGCGCAGCACCCGGGAGAGCGTCTGGCGGGCCAGGGCGTCGAGGTCAGTGGACAAGGATGCCTGCCTTCGGGTTGTCGAGCCGGTCTCTGTAACGGTCCGCGATGCGCTTGCGGATCGGTTTGAACTGCGAGGTGAGGAGCCCGCCCTCGACGGTGAACGGCTCGTCGGCGACGATCACGCGGATGATCCGCTCGTCGCGCTCCGAAGCGGCGTTGACCGCGGCCAGGGCCTCGCCGATCGCGGCCGTGTCGACCGGTCCCGGGTGGGGTGAGACGACGGCGACCAGTCCGGCCTGGCTGGGGTGGTACGCGACGCATTCGGCCACCGCGCCGGTGTCGCGGAACCGCGTCTCGATCGGCCTGACGATGATCTTCTTGGCGTTGTCGAGGACGATGACGTCGTCGCTGCGGCCGAGGATGTAGAGGAATCCGTCCTCGTCGAGGCGGCCGAGATCCCCGGTGCGCACAATGCCGCCCGGCCGGAACATGCGCTCGCTGTCGCCCGACGCGGCGTACGTGTACGCGGTGTTGACCGGATGGTCGCTGCGGACGCAGACGATGCCCTCGTCGTCGATGACGATCTCTTTGCCGGGCAGCGCTCGGCCGACACTGCCCTCCCGGTGGGCCCCGGGATGGTTCTTGGTGGCGATGCAGGTCTCGTTGAGGCCGTAGCCCTCGAAGATCGCGAGGCCGACCTCACCGTAGAACCCGAGAGTCGCCGGGTCGGCGGGCGCCGAACCCGTCCACAGATAGCGGATGCGGTCGCCGAAGAGTTCGGCGGCGGCCTCGGCCGGTTCGACGCCCCCGGCGATGACGCCTTCGATGTGCCGCTTGGCCGTGTCGAAGAAGGCGGGGACGCCCATGACGACGGTGGGACGGACGGAGGGCAGCACGGCGAAGACGGACTGGTACGTCGTGATCGTGATGTCGTGGCCCCAGTACAGCGCCGAGTACAGCCAGTAACGCTGCTGAAGCAGCGAGAGCGGCAGGAACGTCAGGATGTCGTCGCCCGGCCGGTGCGCGAACAGGCTCTGCACGGCGTGCAGCGAGGAGTCGATGCTGCCGACGGTGGCCTCGAGTCCCTTGGGGACACCGGTCGATCCCGATGTGAACTTGACGGTCGTGCACTGTGTCGCGGCCCACTGCTCCGGCTCGAATCCGTCGGTGTCCTCCTCGGCGTAGTCGGCGACGGCCGAGATCGACAGGACCCCGGACGGAGCGTCGTCGGGCAGCCGGGCGTCGGTGTAGAGGGCGTCGAGGCCGTAGCGCTCGACCAGGTCGGCGTCGGGGCTGAATTTGCCGGGCTCGAACCCGGCGGTCTGCGCTCCGAGCATGAGCGCGGCGATGTCGAGCAGCACCCATTCGAGCCGGTTGGCGGAGAGGATGCCGATACGGTCGCCCGCGCCGATGCCCCGGCGGCCCAGCGCCGCGGCGACGGCCCTGGCCCGGTCGTGGAACGCGGACAGCGGCACGGTGGTGCGGTGGCCGAGTCCGGTGACGGTGAGCGAGCCGTCGTGTGTGGGCCGCTCGGTGATGATGCGGTTGATGATCGATACGGTCATCGCTGCTCACCGGTGCCGAAGAAGCGGGTGCCCGCGAGGGTGCAGCGGCTGCCGGGCTCGACCAGACCGACCGTGTCCGACCAGGCGTCGACGGCCGGGATGCCGAGGGCGGCGGCGAGCTTGGCCGAGAAGCGCGGCATCAGCGGCGCCGATGTGATGGCGAGCAGACGGGCCGCGGCCAGTTCGAGCGCGAGGGCGGTACGGGCCTCGGAACTCCACCGGCCGTGGTGGGCCAGGGCCGACTGCTGACGGGAGAAGGCGCGGACGTCGGTGACGATGCCGTCGAGCGCGGACGCGGCGGCCGTCAGCGAGAACCCCTCCGGGTTGAGGGCGGCCGTGACCTCGTCGAGCCGTATCGACAGGCGGGCCAGGAACGCGGTGTGCTCGGTCGTCCAGGTGCCCGCGTCGGGGGCCACGCCGTCGCCGTGCTTCTCGACGCGCTCGCCGAGACCGGTGAGCCACTCCTGCCACGCGCCGACGAGGGTGTCCGAGCAGGCGCGGTCGAACTCGGCGCGGCGGAAGTCGGTGCGCTCGCCCTCGGGCCGGGTGCGGGAGAGGTAGTAGCGCACCGCGTCCACGGTGTCGGGCGTGAGGATCTCCTTGCCCCAGATCGCGTGCCGCCGGCTGGTGGAGAACTTCTGGCCCTCCAGCAGATAGAACTCGTTGACGTGGTAGTCGATGTCCGGGTTCCACTCGGGGTGGGCGAGCCCGTACAGGACCGGGTAGAGAATCGCGTGGTAGAAGCTGTTGTCGTACCCGAAGAAGTGGACGATCTTCCAGTCCTTGGAAGGCGCCTCCTTCGACCACTGCTGCCCCATCCCGGCGCCGAGTCGCTCGATGCCGTGCAGGAAGCCGTGGCTCATCTCCGGCCAGACCCAGATGACCTGTCCGTCCAGGTCGTCGCCGGCGGGCCGCACGCCCCAGTCGGAGGGGTGCGAGACCGGCAGGTCGAGCGTCTTGCGGGCGAAGACTCGTTCGGCCAGCTCACGCAGCCGGGCCGGAACCCGGCCCCGCTTGTGGTGGTCGGCGACGGTGTCGGCGAACTCGTGCAGCGGCAGGGTGTAGCGCACGACCTCGCCGGTCTTCGGCGCGGCACCGCTCAGACGGGAGGACGGGTCGACGAGGTCGGCGACGAGGTTGGGCTCGCCGCACTCCTCGCAGATGTTGCCGCCCGCGCCGTGCGAGCAACTGGGGCAGACGCCGCCGATGTTGACCTCGTAGAGGTACTCGCCGGTCTCGGCGTCGAGCAGGGCGGGCGTCGCCCTGGGACGGACGTGCCCGGAGTCGACGAGCCGAGTGAAGTAGCGCTGAAGACCCTCGCGGTAGCCGTCCTCCGTGCTCGTGACGTAGTACTCGTCGACGCTGATGTCCATCGCGGCGAGCGTCGCGGCGATCTCGGCCGAGAAGTGCGCGGCGACCTCGGCGGACGTGGAGTCCTGGCGGGCCGCGACGGCCGTGACGTAGCTCTGGAAGTCGTCACTGCCGGTCAGGTGCCACGCCTGGTTGCCGATGAGGCGCTGGTAGCGGACGTAGACGTCGGCGCCGAGGTAGGGGCCGGAGAGGTGACCGAGATGGAGGTCGCCGTTGGGGGTCGGCGGCGTGGAGAACACGAACTGGGCACGGTCGGTGTGGTTCGCGCGGACGCGCGACGTCGCCGATGCACGGGCGCGGGCCGAGTCGCGCCAATACTGGGTCAGGAAGACCAGGTCCGTCTCGCCGGTGTTGGTGATGATGTGCGACTCGAAGGGCTCGAAGAGCACCACGGTGCCCGGGCGGACCGGGTGGCTGCGGCCGTCGACGGTCAGCTCGCCCGTACCGGCGACGATGACGAAGAACTCCGTCTCGTCGTGCCGGTCGGGTCGCGAGGAGGCGCCGGGGGCGACACGGCCCCAGCCGGCACCGACACCGAGACCCTCGACCGGGGACATCTCGATGCCGAAGGCGTCGGACAGTTCGGATTCGCTGTACTGGTTGAGGATCATGCCTGCCTCTGTGGTAGCGGGGAGGTGGCCCCGATCGGTGTGAGATCCAGGGCGGCGACCGTCTCGGCGGCGATGGCCGGGGCCAACCGGTAGCCGGAGCCGTTCGCGGCTCCGGCGAAGACCAGGCCGGGCAGCAGCTCGGCGACGACGGGCTCGCGGTGGAGGCTGTACGCGTCGCAGAACACCCGGCCCGAGGTGCACCGGGCCACCAGGCCGGGCGCGAAGCGGCCCAGGGCGGCGCGGGCGTCGTCGAGGTCGGACGGCTCCAGGCCGAGCCCGATGTCGTCGGGGGTGACGTCCCAGCGGTTGCAGGTGTAGCTGAACAGGTAGTGACCGCGCTCGTGGAGGGGCAGAAGGAACGCGTCCTCGTCGTGGAAGACCACGAGCGGATCGCCGGGTGCGGGGATCTCTTCGAGATGTGCGGCGACGACCTTCTTGACGCGCAGACCGAGCGGAGCGACGAGACCGGCCCAGGCGGGGTGCGCGATCCACGGGCCGGGGGCCAGGACGGCCCGGCGGGCGAGCAGCTCCTGCCCCGGGCCGAGAGCGAGGCGGTGGTGCTCGCCGTCGAAGGAGAGGTCCGTGACCTCGGTTCCCTCCCAAACGGTCACCCGATCGCGCAGTCCGGCCAGAACGCGCTCGGCGACTGCCCGGACGTCGGCGTAGTGGCACCCGTCCAGATCCCATGCCCGGGAGCCCGGCGGGACCGCCCGGCCGCGAGCCGGGGCGGACTCGTCACCGAGGCGCAGGTAGGTGGCGGAGACCGCGTCGGCGTCGCCGGCCGCGACCACCGTCGCACCCACCGCGCGTATCGGCAGGTCGAGTTCGGCGGCCAGGTGCTCCCAGACCCACTGGGAGTGCTCGGACATGGACCTGACGCGCTCGGTCGTCCCGCGCGGGAAGTGGACACCGGCCGAGCGGCCGGAGGCGCCCTGACCGATCAGGCCGCGTTCCAGGACGGCGACAGTCGCGTCGGGGAACGCGGCGACCGCCTCACGGGCGATGAGCGCGCCGATGACTCCGCCGCCGACGATGGCGAGGTCTACGCGGTCCACTGCGTGCCCCGTCCGCTCTTGGCCGACCAGTCGATGAACGACATCGCCATCTCGGGAGCGCTGCACCCGCGCAGGCGGTTGGCGATGCGCTGGGCCCGCCAGGCGTTCAGGCTCAGGTTCACGTCGGGCAGGCCGCGCTGGCCGCGTACCGCGTTCTGCACGAAGATCTTCCGGTCCGGCGGGCCGTCCCAGGCGACCGCGAAGTCCTCGTCGACTCGGACCTCACCGTTCTCGGTCTCGATGCGGTCCTTCAGGGGATCAAGGAACTTCTTGGGGGTGGGACGGAAGCCGGTCGCCCACACCACCGCGTCGACCGGGAGACACTGACTCTGGCCGGACTCGTCGTTGTGACGCAGCGTCACCTCGAACGTTCCGGTGGCCGTGCGGTCGGCGGACACGACGGTCCGGTTGGGCAGCAGCCCGAAGCGGTGCTCGTCCCGCTCGATGAACTGGAGCCGGTACAGCTGCTGGTAGATCGCCCGGAGGGTCGACTCGGATATCCCGTCCGAGCTGAGCAGGTGGGCCGAGTTGAGTTCGGCGCGCTTGGACTCCGACAGCCGGTAGAAGTACTCGGAGTACTCCGGCATGTAGAAGTCGTTGGTGAAGGTCGAGTCGTCGATCGGGAAGTAGTTGCGGCGCTTGGAGACCCAGGAGACCCAGGCCGGGCGCTCGGAGTCGGGCCGGGAGATGAGATCGAGGAAGGTCTCGGCCCCGGACTGGCCGCCGCCGACCACGACGATCCGCTTGCCCGCCAGATTGCGCGCGTGGTTCAGATACCGACTGACGTGGAAGTGGCCCGCGTCCAGGTACGGGAGGGCGAACTCGGGCACCCACGGTACGGTGCCGACGCCCACGGCGATGTTGTCGGCGGTGACCTGACGACGATCGGTGGTGACGCGGAAGACGCCGTCGAAGTCGACCCGTTCGACGGTCTCGGAGAAGACCACGTTCTCGTTCTTCTCGGCCGCCCAGGCCAGGTAGTTGCGGAACTCGGTGCGCGGCACCTCGGCGAACTGGGCGTTGAGGAAGTGGTAGATCCGGCCGTGTTCGTGCAGATACGACAGGAACGAGAACCGGTTGGTGGGGTCGGAGAGGCTCACCAGGTCCTTGAAGATCGACACCTGGAGGGTCGCACCGTTGATCAGCTGGTCGTCATGCCAGGTGAAACTCGGCTTGCGGTCGAAGAAGAGGTTCGGCTGTCCCGAATCGCCGTGCAGCAGCGCGGCCAGACTCAGGTTGGCCGGTCCTGCGCCGATACCGACGAGCCGGAGGTGACTGGCCTGCTCGACGGCACCGGACGCCGGCATCGGCTTCTCTACGGATCCCACGAAAGGTCCTTCCTGTGGAGGTGCAGGGTGTCGGCACGTTTCACGACGCCTTGGCGCGGCACCGTCGGTGTCTGCCCGTGGGCCGGGATCAGTGCGGTCGTTCTCGGACGGTTGTCCGGGGAGTGCGGGGCGGACCGGATCAGGCGAGCCGGTTGGGCCCGTTGCTCACCTCCTAGGTGTCGGCGGTGGCCCGGTGCGGACCGGGCGGCAGGCCCCCGGCGAGGACTCGTTCGATGCCGCGGGCAACGGTGACCGGGACGCTCCGGACCCTCGCGGTACCGACGGTCGTTGCCGGTTACGTCGAGTCGGCAGCGGCCGGCCCGGGTGTCACGCAGTGGCCTCCCCTGTCACGCAGGGGGGTCGGGCGTGCGGGGTCGGGAGTGCGGGTGGTGCGACGGAGGCCCGTCCCGGCCGTGCTTCACAGGGCGTCGGCGATCGTCATCTCGATGACCTCGGAGGACCCTTCGTAGATCCGCAGGGAACGGACCTGGCGGTAGAGCCGCTCCATCGGGCTGCCCGCGACGAGCCCGGCGGCGCCGAAGATCTGGACGGCGCTGTCGACGATCTCGCCCGCGGCCTCGGTGGCGTAGAGCTTCGCCGTCGAGGCGTGCTTGGCGTGATCGTGGCCGAGGTCCGTCGCCAGGGCGGCGCGGGCGGTCAGCAGCGCGGCGGCCGAGAGCTTGACGTCCATCCTCGCGAGCGAGGACCTGACGAGCTGGAGGTCGGCGAGTCGGCCGCCGTAGGCCCTGCGGGTACGGGCATGGCCGCGGGCAAGCCGAAAGGCGCGCCGGGCGAAGCCGAGCGCGGCGCCGGCCACGGTCGTCCGGGCCCGTTCGAGGGTGTCGAGAGCGACCACGAGTCCCTGGCCGCGCTCGCCGAGGACGGCCTCGGGGCCCACGCGGACGTCGGTGAAGGTCAGTTCGGCCCAGGAACGCGGCGCGATCGCGCCGATGGGCTCGGCCTTGAGACCGGGGGCATGGCCGTCGACGACGAAGGTGGTCAGGCCCAGCGGTCCCGGGCCGTCGCCCGTGCGGGCGAGAACGATGCACACGTCGGCGATGTCGCCCTGCGCGATCCAGGTCTTGGTCCCGTTGAGGACGAACCCGTCCCCCTCCGGGGTCGCCTCGAGCACCGCGGCAGCGAGGTCGGAGCCCGCCCCGGGCTCGGAGAGGGCCAGCGCCCCCGCACGGGTCCCGTCGGCCAGGCCCGGCAGTTCACGGCGACGCTGCTCGGCGGTGCCGTGGCGGGATACGGCGGCGGCGGTGAGCTCCTGGATCGAGTACGTGAAGTCGGCCAAGTCCTCGTGGTAAGCGAGAGCTTGGCGCTTCAGGCACAGGGCCCTCATATCGGAGTCCGGCTGGTCGGGGTCGAGGTGGTGCAGCCACCCCGACCGGCCGAGGTCGGTGAGCATCGCCCGTCCGACGGCGGCCGGATCGGTGGTGTCCGGCGACGCCCACGCCTCGGCCCGGTCCCCGCACCACTGCCCGATCTCCCCGGCGAGTGCGCGGTGGGCGTCGTCGTACAGCGGCAGGGTGAGGATGTCGGGGTCGAACACTTCGGAGAGACTCATCGTGATCCTCACTCGGATGGTCAATGCGGCGAGCGGCTCGGAGAACGGGCGGAAGCGACGCGGAGGGAGCGTGCGGTGCCCGCCGTGCCGCGTCGGCCTCTCACGTCGTGACAGGGAACGTCGCCTCGGCCGGCTGTTCTCCGGTATGCCGCCGGAGCAGGGGGCGGACTCCTTTCGAGCGGCCGTCGGCCGCGTCATTGGGAAGTTACGGCCACTGCGGCGCCGGGCACGTCCGCGACAAGTTCATCCGCCGGGACGCAGGGCGGTTACGGTGCTCCGTCGCTCCTGCGCACCGCGTTTACCCGGACGGGCGGGAATCCGCCGGGCGCCCGGGAGCCGAAACACATCCGGGGCCGGCCCCACTTGATCGAGGGCCGGCCCGGGCTTTCACCATGTGATCGAGGGAGCGGACAGCGCGGAATCACCCCGCGTGGCGCTTGAGTGTGAAGGCGAAGTCGCTGGAGCGTTTTCCGCTCAATCGAACCGCGGAAACGAGATCGCCTTCCATGATCAGTTGCTCGACCTCGGCCCGCGAAAGGCCACAGCCTTCCGCGATGAGCCGCACCGGCCTGACCGGAATGTGTGCGTCAAATCGAACCGAGACATCAATCACTTCACGGTCCGGATGATCCGATCCACCGGTGTCGAGCCGCCAGGCGTCGTTCCAGTCGAGAGCGATGTGATTGCGGCGCCGTATGACGCCGTCCTTGAGCAACTCGGCTGCCAGGGTGGGATCGTTCTCGTGCGCGCGGTCCAGTAGCTCGGGCCTGATCGAGCGCACGTTCGTCCGCTCGACAATGGTGATCTTTGTGGTTGCGCCGCATTGGGTGCAGAGCGCGAGGAGCCAGATATCGAGGAGTTTGTGGTTCGCGTTGACGCGGAACTTGCCGGTCGTCCGGAACGTGTCGGACGTACACACCTGGCAGCGGCGGCGGATGAGCGGCAGGCCCACCGGCTTGACTATCCAGTCATTGCGCACAGAAGTACCCCTGTTTTGGTGTGCGTTCGCCATGGAATCGAGCACGGTGCTCGACGTATTACTTCTCGGGAGCGTCGGGCTCGGCCTATCGGCCGGCGTGTCGTCACCCTGGAGACCGGACTGCTTGCGCTGACCGTCCCGGCACGTACGACGGACGCTACGGACGGATCGACGAGCCGCGCATCCGCGTCGGGATGAGTCACGGGTACGCGGTACGTGGACGCTCCGCTGCCGGGACTACGCGTCTCGCTTACGGTCTCGGCCTGACGGGATCGGCCGGCGGGCGTCCTGCCCGGGGTGTGGCTCCCCGCCGGAGCCCGGGTCCCGGGGGCACGGCGGGCAGATGGACGGTCCGGACGTCGAGGGGGGAAGCGGAGG
>NZ_VKHT01000010.1 GCF_014141535.1 Streptomyces alkaliphilus
CGGCCGGCCCCACCCGCCGGTCGTTGCGCTCCGGCCCCCGTCGGCGCCCGGCCGGGTCGACCGATCCCCCGATCACGCCTCTCTGGAGAACCCATGTCGCAGCGTTGCCCCGTCACCCACGTACTCGACACCACGGGTCGGGACCTCCACGCCGAAGCCTCCGTCCTGCGGACCCGCGGTACCGCCGTCCGGGTGGAACTTCCCGGCGGGGTCCTCGCGTGGTCGATCAACGACCACGCCACCGTGCGCAGGATACTGACCGATCCCAGGGTCACCAAGAGCGCCCGCAACCACTGGCCGGACTTCATCGAGGGCCGGATCCGCCCCGACTGGGAGATGATCAGTTGGGTCGCGATGGACAACATGGTCACCGCCTACGGAAAGGACCACATCCGGCTGCGCAGGCTCGTCGGCAAGGCCTTCACCCCGCGGCGCACCGAGGCCGTGCGGCCACTCATCGAGCGACTCACCCACGGACTGCTGGACTCCATGGACGCCACACCGCCGGGAGAGGTGGTGGACCTGCGCGAGCGCTTCGCCTATCCGCTGCCCGCCATGCTCGTGGCCGAGTTGATCGGCATGTCGGAGGAGGCGCGGGTCGCGACGGCCAAGGTGATCGACATGATGGTGGACACCACCGTCACCCCCGAGCAGGCCCGGGCCGTGCTGAGCGACTGGCGCGGCGCCATGGAGCAGTTGGTGGCCGAGAAGCGGGCCGAGCCGGGGGAGGACATCACCAGTGACCTCATCGCCGCCCGGGACGAGGACGGCTCGCGCCTGTCCGAAGCGGAACTGTGCGACACCATCTTCGCGATCCTCGGTGCCGGTTCCGAGACCACCATCAACTTCTTCGACAACGCCATCACCCAGTTGCTGACCCACCCCGACCAGCTCCGGCTCGTGCTCTCCGGGGACGCCTCGTGGGACGACGTCATCGACGAGACGCTCCGCGTGGAGTCGCCGCTCGCCCACCTGCCGCTGCGCTACGCCGTCGAGGACATCGAGCTGGAGGATGTGACGATCCCCCGGGGCGACCCGATCCTCGTCAACTACAGCGCGGTGGGCCGTGACCCGAAACTGCACGGCGAGAATGCCGACGACTTCGACATCACACGCCGGGACAAGGAACACCTGTCCTTCGGCCACGGCCCCCACTACTGCCTCGGCGCGGGGGTCGCCCGCCTGGTGGCGACCGTCGGACTGTCGGCGTTGTTCGAGCGGTTCCCCGACCTCTCCCTCGCGGTCCCGACCGAGGAGCTGGAGCCGCTGCCGACCTTCATCATGAACGGCCATCGCGCGCTGCCGGTGCGGTTGACCGCCGATGTGCCGGCCGGGGTCGGTACCCGCTGATCCGCGTCCCGCCCCTGCGAACCGGTTGTCCCCCGCGACCCCGCGGGGGACAACCGGTTCGGTGGGTCCGGGGCCCGTGCCGTCGCCTCCGAAGGGGCCGGGCCCGGTGGCGGCACGGGCCCGGCGTCGACGCGGTCCCTCCCCGGTCGCCACGCGGAGCACGCGGATACGGAGACACCGCCCCGGTTCCCGGGGCGGTGTCTCCGTATCCGCGTGCTCCGCGTGGCGCGTACCGGCTCCCGCCGGCGCGGGGATCAGACGCTGTCGCGCGGGCTGTTCTGGTAGGCGGCCAGGAACCACTCACGGTCCCGCTTGACGGCCACCCAGGTGGCACGCACGGCCCTCTCGTCGGCGACCGTGGACTCCCCGGGGGCCAGCACCCCGCCCCGGGTGATCACCACGGCGACCTCGGGGCTCAGGAACGTCAACCCCAGGGGCGTACCGGTGACCCGAGTGCCCCGGTAGGGCCCCTGGAACGCGCCGGACATGAAGGTCTCGATCTCCTGCCGGCCGGTGCGGTGGACGCCGGGCAGGATCATGCTGCCCTCCTCCGTGAAGATGCCCGCGAAGGCCTTCGCGTCGTGCTGCGCCCATGCGGCCATGATCCGACCGGGCAACGCGGCGACCGCCGCCTGGTCCTCACCGGGCACATCCGCCCGTGGCGTGACGACGGAGGCCGGGGATGATGTGGTCATGCTGGTCCTTCTTCCTGTCGGTCCGGATCAGACGTAGAGGGTGTTGGGCTCCAGGCCGCACAGGACACGTCCGTACAGCTCGGCGTTGGTGTTCGGATGCATCAGGGCGTGCAGGTTGGCGGCATGGACGTCCCGGGCGATGCGCTGGATCATGACGTCGCTGTAGAGGGAGGAACCGCCGCTGGCCGACGCCAGGAGGTCCACCGCCTCCTTCGCGAGACGGCAGACCGCGCCCATGTCGGCGCGGGCCCGTACCCGCTCCTCGAGCGTCCACCCGCCCGTCCGGGCGCTCTTTCCGTCAACGAGACCGGCCAACCGGTGCGCGTGGAATTCCGCCTGATCGGTCTTCAGGGTGGCGTCGGCCACCTGGAGGTGTGTCAGGGGTGCCTCGGCCTGACTCTCGTAGTTCGTGTAGGTGATCTTCCGGTGAGGCAGCCGCTCCAGAAAGCTCTCGGATGCCGCGCGTGCCATGCCGAGCACCGCCCCCACCGAGGAGGCGGAGGCGACGGGAAGCAGCGGGGAACGGTACATCGCGGCTTCGGCGTTCACCCGCGAGACACCGCCGTTTCCCTGCACGACGGCACCGAGCGGCAGGACACGGTCCTCGGGCACGAAGACGTTCTCGGCGACGGTGCTCACGCTGCCGGTGCCCCGAAGACCCGCGGTGTGCCAGTCGTCCACCATCAGCAGGTCCGTCATCGGGACCAGGGCCATGACCGGCATGGGTTCGCTGTCCGGGGCGACCCGGACGGCGACGACGACCTGCCACTGCGCGTGCAGAGCCCCGCTGATGAAGCCCCACTTGCCGTTGACCACGATCCCGCCCTCGGCGGGCGCCGCCATCGCGCTCGGGCTCAGGGTTCCGCAGACACGGACGTCGGGCGTGGCGAACACCTCCTCCTGGACGTGGTCCGGGAACAGCCCGGCCATCCAGGTCGGTATCCAGTACACGGAGGCGGTCCACCCGACGGAGCCGTCGGCGCGGCCCAGCTCCGCGGCGACGTCCACCAGTGTGCGGGTGTCGCTCTCGTAGCCGCCGAAGCGGGCGGGCACGCGCATGCGGAAGATTCCCGCGTCGGCCAGAGCCCCGATCGAGTCGTCGTGGATACGCCGGTTCTCCTCCGACCAGGCCGCATTCTTCCGCAGTATCGGCACCAGCTCGGACGCTCGACGAACAAGCTGTTCCCGCGTAGGAACATCGGTCGTCGTCAGCACCATATCCTCCAGGGAAATACGTCCTGTCCGCGGAGGCCGGAAATGGCCTTCCGTGTGTATTCACAGACGACCCTGACAGCCCGCCGGGAGACCCGCATCTTCCGTCTTGCGGGATCCGCTCGAAGTGGGCGGAAAACGAGGTGTCAAGCGGTCGACCCCGCATCCTGAGAGAAGCCCCACGGGGGTGGTGGTGCGATCCTGTAGGTCGCTGCAATATTCGTGGAACGCGCCTCGTGGAAGAGGAAATACCCTGATGACCGAGCGCCAGGATGTTCCTGTCGAGCCCGCCGCGAAGCGGCGCAGAACCCGTCCTTTGACGGGTGACGAATACGTGGAGAGTCTGCGGGACGGCCGGGAAATATACCTGTACGGCGAACGGGTCAAGGATGTCACCACCCATCCCGCGTTCCACAATCCCATCCGTATGACGGCGCGGCTCTACGACGCGCTGCACGATCCGGCCCGACGCGGTGTGCTCACCAAGCCGACGGACACGGGCAGCGACGGGTACACGCACAGTTTCTTCACCACACCGCGCAGCGTCGAGGACCTGGTCGCCGACCAACGGGCCATCGAGGCGTGGGCGCGCATGAGCTACGGCTGGATGGGGCGCAGCCCCGACTACAAGGCGTCGTTCCTCGGAACCCTGGGCGCCAACGCCGACTACTACGAGCCCTACGGCGACAATGCCCGTCGTTGGTACCGGGAGTCGCAGGAGAAGGTTCTCTTCTGGAACCACGCCATCGTGCACCCCCCGGTCGACCGGAACCGGGCTCCGGACGAGGTCGAGGACGTCTTCATCCACGTGGAGCGGGAGACCGACGCGGGCCTGGTGGTCAGCGGCGCCAAGGTGGTGGCCACCGGCTCCGTCCTGTCCCACTACAACTTCATCGCCCACTTCGGCCTGCCGATCAAGAAGCGGAAATTCGCCCTGGTCGCCACCGTGCCCATGGACGCTCCGGGGATGAAACTGATCTGCCGCCCCTCCTACACCGCCACGGCGGCCGTCATGGGCAGCCCTTTCGACTACCCGCTCTCCTCCCGCTTGGACGAGAACGACACCGTCCTGGTCCTGGACAAGGTTCTCATTCCCTGGGAGAACGTCTTCGTCTACGGTCACCTGGGCAAGGTGCAGATGTTCCCCGGAAGCTCCGGCTTCGTGGAACGCTTCACCTTCCACGGCTGCACCCGTCTGGCCGTGAAGCTCGAGTTCATCGCCGGACTTCTGATCAAGGCGCTGGAGATCACCGGAACGAAGGATTTCCGGGGGGTCCAGAGCCGCATCGGTGAGGTGCTGGCGTGGCGGAATCTGTTCCGGGGGCTCTCGGACGCGGCCGCGCGAAATCCCGTCCGGTGGAAGAACGGGGCGCTGCTGCCCAACCCCCGGTACGGCATGGCCTACCGGTGGTTCATGCAGATCGGCTATCCCCGGGTCAGGGAGATCGTGCAGCAGGACGTGGCCAGTGGGCTGATCTACGTCAATTCCGGTGCGGAGGACTTCAGGAACCCGGAGGTGCGACCGTACCTGGACAAGTTCCTGCGGGGCTCGGGCGGGACCGAGGCGGTCGATCGCGTGAAGGTCATGAAGCTGCTGTGGGACGCGGTGGGCACCGAGTTCGGCGGGCGGCACGAACTCTACGAGCGCAACTACGCCGGCAACCACGAGAACACCCGGGTGGAGCTGTTCTCCTCCCAGACCATCTCGGGGGAGGTCGACGAGTACAAGGCGTTCGCGGAACAGTGCCTGTCGGAGTACGACCTGGACGGTTGGACGGCCCCCGACCTCTCCTCGTTCGACGAACTGCGTTCCGCCACCCGCCGGTCCCTGCGGGACTGTTGACCGAACGGCGAGAACGGAACACGCCCGCGCCCGCACCCCCCGAAGGGGCGCGGGCGCGGGCGTGTTCTCAGGACCGGGGCAGGGGGGCGTCGGGGTTTCGGAGCAGGGGGCCGAGCACCTCGACGAAGCCGGCCGCGAACTCCCGCATCGTGGACTCGTGGAACAGGTTGGTGTTGTAACCGAGGTGGCCGAGCATCTCGCCGGAGGCCGGGTCGATGTCCAGCTGGAGCATGGCCCCGTCCGGGATGTCCGTGCTCACCGACTGGGACAGCAGGCGCCGGCGGATCTCGGAGATCCTCACATCGCCCGCGTCCTCACCCTCCAGCGCGGGGAACTGGAACACCTGGAACGCCACCACACCGAGGTCGTCCGCCCCGAAGGAGGCCGCGAGCTCCGGTGCCCCGGCAACGACCTGGCCGAAGGGAAGCGGATTGCCGTACGCCTTCAGGCAGGTCGTCCGGGTCCGCCGCACCACCTCGCGGAAGGTGGCCGCCCCGGAGACGTTCGTGCGCAACGGGACGAAGTTGAAGAACGCCCCCACGGTGTTCTGGAATCTGGCGGGTCCCCGGCCCGAGGCCAGCGTCGGTACGACGATGTCGTCCTCCCCGACCAGGCCGTTCAGGAAGACCTTGTACGCGGCGAGCAACACCATGAAAGCCGATCCGCGGGTCTGCCTGGCCATGGCCAGCGCCGCCGAGGTCAGCTCGGCGTCCACCCGGAAGCGGTGCACCGCGGTCGTCTTGGCCACCCCGGCGGACTTCGGATGGTCGGTGGGGACACCGGTGATGCGCGCTCCGGCCAGCTGAAGACGCCAGTAGTCGCGCGCCGCGACCTCGGCCGAGGGAGCGTAGCGCTCCCGTTCCCAGACCGCGAAGTCCCGGAACTGGGTGACCTCGGGCAGCGGGGCGACCTCGTGGCCGCGCCGCTCCGCGTAGCGGACACCGAGGTCCCGGATGATCAGCTGCATGGAGACCTCGTCGGCCGCCGTGTGGTGGACGACGAGCACGAGGACGGCGTCCTCCTCGTCGAACCTGCCGAGCACCGCCCGGATCAGTGGCAGGTCCTCGACGCCGTGGTGCCCGCCCTCGAGTTCGATGAGCAGTTCCTCGGCGCGGCGGGCCCGCACGGCGTGATCCGGCTCGGAGAGGTCCCGGACCTCCAGCCGGACCGGGGAAGCGGGATGGATCTCCTGGCGCTGTTCCCCGGGGGTACGGACGATCGTGGTGCGCAGTGCCTCATGTCGCACCACGATGTCGTCGAGTGCCTCCCGAAGGGCGTCCGTATCGACCTTTCCGGCCAGTCGCCAGCCGCCGACGATGTTGTACAGCGGTCCGAAAGGGCCCTGCTCGTCACCCTGGTCGAACATGCACAGGAATTCTTGGTTGAAGGAGAGCGGAATACTCATGAGGTTGTCCCGGGGAGTCGTGGAGGGCGGGGATCGGACGGCTCAGGCCAGGACGGTGCCGGACTGCTCCGCGGCCTTGAGGAACTCGCCGCGTGAGAGCGCGGCGGCCACCAACTCGATGTCGTCCGCCATGTAGCGGTCACGGTCGAGGACGGGCACCAGGGAACGGACCATGTCGTACGTCGCGCGACCGGCCGGACCGAGCCCGGAGCGGCGACCGGACAGGTCGACGGCCTGGGCGGCGGCGAGGAATTCCACCGCGAGGATGCGGGTGTTGTTCGCCAGCACCCGGCGCGCGTTGCGGGCCGCGATCAGACCCATGCTGACGACGTCCTGGTTGTCGCCGTTGGAGGGGATGCTCTGGGTGCTGGCCGGGCCGATGGTGCGGTTCTCGGCCACCAGGGCGGTGGCGGGGTACTGCGCGCCGGCGAATCCGCTGTTGAGGCCCGGGTCGCCCGCGACGAGGAACTCCGGCAGGCCGTCACTGAGGTGACGGTTGAGCAGGCGGTTGGTGCGGCGCTCGGAGAAGACGCCCAGTTGGGTGAGGGCGAGGACCACGAAGTCCATGGCGAAGGCGATCGGCTGGCCGTGGAAGTTCGCGCCGTGGAACACCTCCTTGCCGTCGAAGAACAGCGGATTGTCGTTGGAGGAGTTCAGCTCGGTCTCGAGCTTGTTCACCGCGTGGTAGAGGGTGTCGCGGACGGCTCCGACGACCTGCGGGATGGCCCGCAGGGTGTACGCCTTCTGCAGGTACACCTCGGTGCGGGTCAGGTCGTCGTCCTCCCGCCGCTGTTCCTCCGCCTGGCGGCGAAGCTCGGAGTGCTCCAGGACCAGGCCGCTGCCGTCCAGGAGAGCCCGCATGTTGGCCGCGCTGTCGATCTGTCCTTGGTGGGGACGGGCGATGTCGTGCCCCTCGGGCTGGAAGGGGCTCGTCGAACCGCGCAGGGCCTCCAGGACCAGTGCGGTGCCGATCTCGGCCTGGCGCACCTGCTCCAGTGCCCGGCCGACGACCAGGGACCCGAGACCGGTCATGGCGGATGTGCCGTTGATCAGCGCGAGGCCCTCCTTGAAACGCAGCTGCAGCGGCTCGATGCCCCGGTCCCGCAGCACCTGGCCGGTGGGGACCCGCTTCCCGTCCCGCAGGACGTACCCCTCGCCGATCAGCGTGCCCGCGATGTGCGAGAGCGGGGCCAGGTCACCGCTGGCGCCGAGCGAACCGATTTCCGGGATGGCCGGGGTGATGCCGAGGTTGAGGTAGAGGGCGAGGCGCTCCAGCAACTCGGGACGGACCGCCGAGTATCCCTTGGAGAGTGCGTTCAGCCGGGCCGCGAGAATGGCGCGCGCCTCGTCACGGGCGAACAGCGGGCCGACCCCGGAACTGTGGCTGCGGACCAGGTTGGTCTGCAGTTCCACCTCCTTGGAGGTGTCGACCAGCATGTAGATCATCTCGCCGTAACCGGTCGTGACCCCGTAGACGGGGGCGCCCTCCCGGACGATCCGCTCGAACTGCTCACGGCTTTTCGCGCTTCTTGCCAGGGCCTGCGGGGAAACGGCGACCGGGGCCAGATCCTCGGCCACCCGGCGTACACCCGGTATGTCCAGGGTTTCCCCGTCGAAGTTGACGGTGGATGCGGCGGAATCGATCAGGAGGTCGGTCTCCACAATGGTCACGACATTCACTCCATCAAGTTTGGGGATGCGTATCGGTAGAAGAGGGGCGTGCGGTGTGGTGTCCGGCGCGGATCGGTGTGAGATCCGCCAGCCCCCGCCGGTCGACCTTTCCGCCGGCGTTTCGGGGCAGGTCCGACAGCATCACGAAGGACACCGGGGGCAGCGCCTTCCCGAACCACCGACGCAGCCCCGCCCGCAGGACGGACGGGGAGGCCGCCGGCTCACCGTCCGGGACGCCGCGTGGCACCACGTACGCCACCAACCGGCCCACCAGCCCGTCCGGGCCGGTGCGTGCGGCCACGGCACACTCGACCACCGACGCGTCGGCGGCCAGGACGGTCTCGACATCGGTGAGTTCCAGACGGCTTCCGAGCAATTTGATCCGGGAATCCTCCCGTCCCTTGAACTCGAGCAACCCGTCCCAACGCCTGCGCCCGAGGTCCCCGCTGCGGTAGCAGGGCCCGGAGGTGATTCCCGGCGTTCCTTCCCCGGCTCCCGTGCCCCCGGCGAGAGGACGGAAGGCGTCCCCGGGGGCTTCCCCGTCGACGTAGCCGGGGGTGACATGCGGGCCGCACACGACGATCCGACCGGTGACGCCGGCCGGGCAGGGCCGGTCGTGCGCGTCGAGCACGAGCACCCGGCGCCCCGGGATGGGTCGGCCGATCGGCACCGTCCCGGGACCCGGGTCCCCCACCTCGTGCCACGTGGCCAGAATCGTCTCCGTGGCCCCGTAGAGGTTGATCAGCCGGGCCCCGGGCAGCGCCTCCCGGAGCTCCCGCGCCAGGTCCCCGGTCAGGGCCTCGCCGGCCAGCAGCAGATGGCCCAACGAGGGGAGCCGGCCACCGGCGCCGTCACCGATCGCGGTGAGCAGCTTCCGGGCGAAGCTGGGAACCGTCTGAAAGTGGGTGATCCGCTCCGTGGCGAGCCACTGCGCCAGTTTCTCGGGATGAGCCCTGATCCTGTCCGGAACCGGGTACAGGGTGGCCCCGGAGCCCAGCGTCGCGAACAGTTCCACCAGGCCGGCGTCGTAACCCGGTGCCGCCCACTGCGCCACCCGCGCCCCCGGTCCGATGCCGAACTCACCGGCGAACCATTCGGTGAACTGGGCGAGAGTCCGGTGGGTCTGCGGAATGCCCTTGGGGCGACCGGTGGAACCAGAGGTGTACGCCACATACGCCCACCGTCCGGCCACCGCCGTGGGGTCCGGGCCGCCCGGCCCGGGGGCGGGGGAGCCCGGGTCGACGGGAACGTCCCCCGGGGATCCCGGGTCCAGGACACGGCCGCCCAACTCCCCGCGATACCAGGCCAGGAGGGGGGCGTCGTCGGGACCCGCGTCCAGCACCAGGCATCGCGGACGCATCCCGGCGAGGAGAGTTCTGCCGCGTTCCCCGGTGTGGCCGGTGCCCAGACAGACCGCGTGGGCGCCGGCGTCGAACACGCCCAACAGGGCCGCGGCCTGGTCGGGACCGTTGGGCAGGCGGATCGCCACCGTGGAGTCCTCACCCGCTCCGAGGCCGTGCAGGGCGCGGGTGATCCGTTCGGCCCGGGCGCGCAATTCGCCGTAGGTCAGGACTCCCGCACCGTCGACCACCGCCGGCGCGTCCGGCGTGGCGTGTGCCATCGCGCGCACGTGGTGGTGCACCGGTTTCCCGCTCCATCCACCGACCCCGGTCAGGTCCGCGTCGCGCACCGCCGCGCGCGTCTGTCCGGGGGTCTCCGGGTCCAGGGTGTCCACCGGGGCATCGGGGTCGGCCAGCGCGGCGCCCAACAGCGTGCGCAGTTGATCCGCCAGGCCCGCGGCGGCACCCGTGTCGAGGGGGGTGGTGCGGTACTCCAGGCGCCCGGTGAGGGAGGACGCGGCGGAACCGCGCACCGTGAGGATGGGATTCGCCTCGGACGGAGCGTCTTCGGAACGGATTCGACGCACCCGGGCGCCGGGCAGTCGCAGCACCGGCTCGGTGGGTTCCTCCACCGTGAACAGCGCCTCCGCGAACGTCCGCCCCCGGTGTTCCCCCTCGCCCGTCGGCCCGGTCGGGCCCGTGCCCGGGCCCGCCTCCGTACGGGTCGACGCCGCGGTGCGACGCACCAGTTCGCGGAAGGAGGGACGCCCCGAGCGGTCGACGCGGACCACCGGACGGGCACCGGCCGGCGCGAGCATCCCGACGAGCGGCCCCTCCCCGCCACCGTGCCGTCCGAGCAGCTCGGCGTACGCGGCGAGAAGCACCTCGTGCGGCGTCACCCCCTCCGCGGAACAGAACCTCTCCAACGGACCGGTGAGCCCCGGGCCCCACGTGAGATCCACGTCGGAGGGATCCCCGCTCCCCCCGCCGGCCACGACGCCGTACGCCGCGCCGAGGTCCTCGATGAGGGTGGCCGGGGAGCACGCGGCCGGGAACGCCCGGTTCACCGCCAGCATCACCAGGTGTCCGCCGCCGGCCGGCCGCGCGAGAACGAGCCGGGCGGCCGGGCCCCCCGTCCCGGGGAAGGACAGGGCCAGGGGGTCGGCCCACAGTCGCTCGGCGGTCTCCCGGGGGCCGGGGTCGGCGACGCCGCCGAGGTCCGTGAACCCGAAGGGGCCCCCGTCCCGCCCGATCGGGAGACCGGTGCGGCTCCGGAGTCCGTCGGTGGTCTCCCCCCAGGCGGCACGCAACGCCCGGGTGTCCAGACCGCCGGTCACGGCGTACGCCCGGCACACATGGGCCGTCTCGGTCATCTCCGTCCCCCTTCGTCTGTTCTCCGGCGACCGTTCGGATCAGTTCGTCGACACCAGGTCGTTCGCCCGGGGCTTCGGGGGCGCGTCGACCGTGGGGGCCGCTCCTGCCTTCGCGGAGACGCCGCCGGGTTTCCGGTCGACCGTCGCGCGGGCCGCGTTCCACAGCACGCGTGCGATGAACGCGGGCCGCATCATGGCGTCGGGCTTGTCGACCAGACCGGCGCCGCGCATGTAGACGGCGGTGACCCTGCCGTCTCGGGTCGCGGCCTTCTGCACCAGCCTCAGGAAGGTCTGGGCCGCCTTCACCCCGGCGGTGCGCTTCCCCTGCACGCCGGAGAAGGTCAGGTCGACGGTGTTGGTCATCTCCCACGGGGGGTCGATGACATCGCGGGCCAGGTCACGGAAGTAGTCCGCCGGGATCGGGTCGGCGCCGGTGTGCAGGTGGTCCCTGATGGTCAGGGCACCGAGCGCGGCGACGGTCATCCCCTGGGCGTAGACCGGGTTGAAGGTGGTGACGGCGTCGCCGGTGACCAGCAGCCCCATGGGGAAGCGCGTCATGTCCTCGTAGTGGCGCCGCAGCGTGGTCGGGAAGCGGAAGGCGACCGGTTCGTCCAACGGCACGGCGTTCTGCAACGCGTGGTGGATGTCCGGCACGGCCAGCGACTTCACCCAGGCGTACAGGCCCTCCTGGTCGGTCGGCGGGTGGTCGCCGAGCAGCCCGTACGTGGTCAGTTCCACGCGGTCGCCGTCGGTCTTGGTGAAGATGGCCCCGCGCGGGAGTTCGGGAGAGGCCACGGGGTTGATGGACAGGTCGCCGTCGTACGGATCCGCCAGCAGCTTGTAGTGCTGGGTGACGTAGCCGAGTCCTATCTTCTTGCGCTCCTCCACCACGCGCGGGTAGCCGAGCTCCTCCAGCCAGACCGGGGTGCGCGAACCGCGGCCCGTCGCATCGACCACGAGGTCGGCCCCGAGGGTCTCCTCGACTCCGCCGGCGGCCGCGGACTGGACGCGCACGCCCGTGACCCGGCCGCGGTCCGCTGTGGTGACCAGACCGAGGATGTCGTGCTGTTCGAGGAAGGAGACGTTCGACAGGGCGGCGGTGCGCCGGCGGATGTGCTTTTCCAGCATCGGGCGGCTGGCGGCCACGCAGGTCAGTCCCGCGACCTGCTGCTTGAGCTGCCTGCCGTTGAAATACCAGCGCACGTGCCCGGCCAGGTCGCCGGTCGGGACGCCGTCGGCGAAGATCTCCTCCGTGATGCCCGGGAACATCTCCTCCATGGCCTGCTGTCCCCGGGCCAGCAGGCCGTTGATGTGCCGGCTCTGGGGACAGTGCTTGCGCGGTCCCTCCGCCCCGGTCAGTACGTCGCGGTCCACGATGAGCACTTCGTCGTAGGCATCGGCAAGCACTCTGGCCGCGAACAGGCCGGCGATGCTTCCGCCGAGTACCACCGCGCGAGTACCGGTCTTGTCGCCCGACACGGGTACCTCCTTGAATCTCCCGGCGTGGGAGGGGGATCGGGGTCTGGGACGGGTGAAGGTGATCGGTGCGACGCACCGTTCGTCCAGGTGCGCCGATCGTCGCGCCCGGTCCCGCCGCGGCGCATCTCCTGATGTGCTGCCCGGCGGCCCGCGCCGGCTCCGGCACCGACCGAAAACCCTCAGGGGGTGGATTCGCCGCCGAAACGGGCGCGGGCGAATTCACGGTTCGCCGCGGTGTACAGGAAGACGGAGATACCGGCGTGGCTCTGCTGCATCGACATGTCGCGCCACACCCGTTCCATGCGCTCTCCCTGCCGCACCGCGCTGGACCCGGCGGTCGGGAAGAGATACCGCTCCACGGCACGCCAGCTCATCCGCACCGTCTCCCGGCAGATCGTGGCGATGCGGAGCTCCTGTTCGGGCGTGACGTCTCCCGGCTTCCCGGCGGACAGCTCGTCCCACTGTCGAATCGCCCCCCACAGGCCGGCCTCCGCGGAGTGGATCAGTCCCGCGGCCTCGCCGTACCAGTACCGGAAATCGGGATCCTCGGTGCGCGGGACGACGGGCGGGAACAGCGTCCGACGGGACCTCATCAGCTCCTCGTAGGCGTCGAGGGCCCCCTTGGCCATGCCGACGGCGAGCGCCGCGTCCTCGATGATCATGAAGCTCAGGGGGCCGCCCCCGTACATCGGGTTGCCGTGCAGGGCCCGCCCCGGTGTGCCGGCGGTGACGTCCACCCGGCTCAGGTGCGTGTCCAGGGTGAGGTGGGCGGGGATCCGACCCTCCTCGATCCGGATGCCGTGGGAACCGCTGCCCCGCAGGCCCAGCTGCCCGCCCCAGTCGTCGAGCCGGACGAATTCGCTGCGCGGAGCGACGAACAGCAGGGGCCGGGGCTCCCCGCCGGCCTCCTCGACCAGGGTGTGGCCCATGAAGTGGGTGGCGTACGGCGAACCGGAGCAGTACCGCCAGGTTCCGCTGATGGTCCATCCCCCGTCGGGCGCGCGCTCCCCGGTACCGCCGGGCATGACCGTGGCCGGACACACGAAGTCGCCGTCGGCGAAGATCTCCGCCTGGGCCCGCTCGTCGAACAGCGTGGCCACGGCGTGTGCGTGGGCCGCGCCCAGGCAGTACATCCATCCGGTCGAGGGACAGCCCCGGGTGAGTGCTACCACCACCCGCATGAACGTCTCGACGCCGAACTCGTGGCCTCCGTAGCGGCGGGGCACCAGAAGCCGGTAGAAGCCCGCGTCGCGGAACTCCTCGTGGGTGTCCTCGGCGTAGAAGCCGCGCTGCTCCGTCTCGGCCTGGCGACCGACCAGATCCCGGGCGAGGGCCTCGGCCCGGGCCACGACCCCGTCCGGTGTCGGAGCGGGCTGGGGCACCGGGAGGTCGGTCGTCCCGGGAGCACTCGAGGTGACTGTCATCGCTGCGCGGGTTCCTTTGCCTCGGATGAAGCCGCACGCGGGGGACACCGCCCGTGCCGCCGAACCGCCACGACTCTGGCCCACGGCCATGCAACGCAGCGTCGCACCCCCCGCTTCGCGGCACATCTCCTCGATTGCGCAGGGTGCGCGCCGATGCCACGCAAGGCACCGCACACGGGAAGATGCGGGCCGCCGCCGGGCCGTGCGACGGTCGGACGACCCGGTCCGCCGGCCTGACGCCTCCTGTCACCGAAGATCCTGGAGTCCCGTTGAGAACCGCGCACCGTACCTGCCCCATCTGTGACGCCGTCTGTGGCCTTCGGATCGAACTCGATGCCGGGGAGCGGGTCATCGGCGTCCGGGGGGACACCGAGGACCCGTTCTCACGGGGTTACGTCTGTCCCAAGGGCGCGAGCCTCGGTCGGATCGACGAGGATCCCGACCGGCTGCGCGTGCCGATGATCCGCACCGGCGACCGGTGGCACGAGGCCACGTGGGACGAGGCGTTCGATGCCGTGGAGAAAGGGCTGACCGGTGTCATCGAGGAACACGGGCGGCAGGCCGTCGCCGCGTACTTCGGCAATCCCACCTTCCACACCATGGGCGGCATCTTCTACCGCGGTCCGCTCTCCCAGTCCCTGGGCACGACCAATCTCTACAGCGCGGGCACCATCGACCAGATGCCCAAGCACGTGGCCTGCGGGCTCATGTTCGGCAACGCCATGGCGATCCCCGTGCCGGACCTGGACCGCACCGACTTCCTGCTGGTCATCGGCGCCAACCCCGCCGAGTCGCACGGCTCGCTGTGCGCCGCTCCCGACTTCCCCGGCCGTCTGAAGGCGCTGCGTGCGCGCGGTGGCAGGCTCGTGGTCCTCGACCCGCGCCGCACCCGCACCGCCGATCTCGCGGACGAGCACCTTTTCGTGCGACCCGGCACCGACGCCCTGCTGCTGTTCGCGCTCGTCCACACCCTGCTCGCCGAGGATCTCGTCACGCTGCGCGTGGACACCGAGGGCCTCGATCGGCTCGCGGCGCACGCCGCCCCCTTCTCCCCCGCGGCCGTCTCGAAGATGTGCGGAGTGCCCGCCGCGACCATCGTCCGGCTGGCACGCGAACTGGCCTCAGCCCCCACCGCGGCCGTCTACACCCGGGTGGGCACCAGCACCGCCGAATTCGGCACCCTCACCCAGTACCTGGTGGATGTCCTCAACGTTCTGACCGGCAACCTCGATCGCCCCGGCGGTGTCATGTTCACCCGCCCGGCCACCCTCGAGGTGCCCTGGGGTCCGCGTCCCTTCGTCTCGGGCCGCTGGCACAGCCGGGTCCGCGGGCTGCCGGAAGCTCTCGGGGAACTCCCGGTGGCCACCCTCGCCGACGAAATCGAGACCCCCGGGGAGGGACGGGTCAGGGCGCTGATCTCGGTGGCCGGCAATCTGGTCCTGTCGGCTCCCAACGGCCCCCGGTTGGGCCGCGCCCTGCCCGATCTGGACTTCATGGTCTGCGTCGACCCCTATCTCAACGAGACCACCCGGTACGCCGACGTCATCCTGCCACCGCCGCGCATGATGCAGATGCCCCACTACGACCTGCTCCTGCTCACGGTCACCGTGCGCAACTACACCCGGTTCTCCCCGCCCGTGCTGCCGCTGGAGCCCGGCCAGCTCTCCGAAGCGGAGATCATGGCACGCCTGTGCCTGATCGCCACCGGCCGGGGCGCCGCCGCCGACCCCGCCCTGGTGGACGAGGCGGTCCTGGGGGAACTGCTCGGAGCCGGGGTGCAGATCCCGGGTTCGCCCTTCGAGGGCATGACGGTCCCCGGGGCCCGCTCCCTGCTCGAGGGTGACAGCGGCCCCGAGTTGATGCTCGACGCGATGCTGCGGTTGGGGCCGTACGGATTGTCGCTGGCCGAACTCCGCAAACACCCCCACGGCATCGACCTGGGCCCCCTGGAGCCGCGCCTGGCGGAGGTGCTCGGCACCGAGTCGGGCCTGGTGCACCTCGCCCCGGCCGAACTGGGTGAGGAGATCGATCGCCTGCGCGGGAGGCTGGAGGCACCCGTGCCGCGGATGCTGCTGATCGGGCGGCGCCAATTGCGATCCAACAACAGCTGGCTGCACAACGTCCCCACGCTTGTCGGCGGCAGCAACCGGTGCACCCTGCACGTCCACCCCGACGACGTGGATCGGCTGGGACTCGACGGTCACGCCCGCGTCACCTCGGCCACCGGCGATCTCGTCGTTCCCGTCGAGCCGAACGACCGCATCATGCCGGGTGTCGTCAGCCTGCCCCACGGCTGGGGGCACGCCGGTTCGTCCCAACGAACCGCCGCGCGGCAGCCCGGCGTGAACGCCAACGCCCTCACCGACGACTCCGTCGTCGACCCGCTCTCCGGGAACGCCGTCTTCAACGGCACGCCGGTCTCTCTCGCCCCCGCCCCGGCACCGATCGACGACCCGGCCGCGGACCCCGCCCTCCCACCGCTCCCCCGACGGTGATCGGGGCTTGCGCCCCTCGCACCGTTCCATCCCGTCCGACTGGAGGACCCATGCGCCGCGGCGCCGCGGACGACGACGTCGTCATCGAGGTTTGGCTCTCCGAGTTCCCGTTTCCCGGGTTCCTGGACCCGATACGGGAACGTGCCCGGGAGTTCGAGAGGGCCCATCCCGGGTACCGGATCGACATCCGCGGGTTCTCCTACGAGAAGCTCCCCCTGGAGGTCGCCCGGGCCGCCGCGGAGGGCACCCCTCCAGCGATCGCCACCTACTACGCCGGGGCGTCCCAGCTGGCCCGTGACGCGCGTGCCCGGGACGGCGGCCCTCTCTTCGTCTCCGTCGAGAAGGCGGTCGCCGGCCGTACGGAGATACTCGGTGAGCCGGTCGTTCTCGATGACGTCCTGCCGGGGGTACGCGAGTACTACACCGTCGACGGTGACTTCGCGACGATGCCGCTGACCCTGTCGACGATGCTGCTGTACTCCAACTCCACGGCCCTGCGCGCGGCGGGGGTCGGGGAGATCCCGCGCACCTGGGAGGAGGTCACCGCGGCGTGCCGGGCCCTGGCCGATCACGCGGAGGGCCCCCGGTACGGCATCGCCTGGCCGATCGACGGAAAGTTCATGCAGCACGCCCTGGCCCAGCAGGGCGCGCTGCTCACGGATGCCGGCAACGGTCGGCACGGCCGGGCGACCACGATCGATCTGACCTCCGCCGCGCTCGGCGGGTACGTCGACTGGTGGCGGAGTCTGCACCGGGAGGGCCACTACCTCCACACGGGGGTCCCGGAGGACTGGGCGGGCACCTTCGGTGCCTTCGTCGACCGGACGGTGGCCCTGCGGATGAGCTCCTCCTTCGACGCCAACTACATGGTGCGGGCGGCCGGGGAGGCCGGCTTCGACATCGAGGTGGGGGTCCTGCCCCGCAACGGCGCGATGCCCTGTGCCGGCAACTGGATCGGGGGGGACTCGCTGTGGCTGGTGAACGGCCTCGATGAGGCCGTCCGCGACGGTGCGCTGGCCTTCATGCAGTACCTCAACAGCCCCCGGGCGGCGGCCGAGTGGCACAAGGCCAGCGGGTCCGCCCCCGCGACGTACGGGGCGATCGCCGCGCTGGAGGAGGAGGGCTGGTTCGATCGGCACCCGCACCACCGGGTCACGACCGAACAGCTCGAACTGCGCACCGGCCCACCCGAGGTCCACGGAGCCGTGCTCGGTGCCTTTCACGCGATCCAGATCGTGATGATGGAGGCCATGGAGGACGTCCTCACGAACGACGCCCCTCCGCGGGCACGCTTCGCGAGAGCCGAGGCCGCCGCCCGGGAACTCCTGGACTCCTACAACGCCTACGCCCTGGGCACCGGGCCCGAAACCCCCGATTGCCTGGCCGTACGCATCTGACGCCACGGTCCCGCCGTACGGCGGGACCGCCGCCGGGAGCCCGGCGGGAGAAGACATCCGCGCGCGGGCTCCCACGGCCCGGGGCGGTTCGGTACCGACCAGGGCGTGGCCCGGCCCCCGGGTCCCGCCCCTCGATGGAGGAATGACGTGACCGAGACGGACATCCGGGGCAGCGGAGCTGCCACGATCACCGCCGATGATCCGCGGTATCCCAGTATGGTCCTCGGCACCAACCACCGTTTCCCCGGCCGACCCGACCGCATCCGCGTCGTGACCACGACCGAGCAGGTGGTGGACGCCGTGGCCGAGGCGGTGGCGGAGGGCAGGCGGATATCGGTGCGCAGCGGTGGTCACGGCTTCGAGAACCTCACCACCGACGGCGTCGAAGTCCTCCTCGACATGTCCGAGATGACCGGGGTCCGCTACGACGGCGACCGGCACGCCTTCGAGATCGAGGGGGGCGCGACCCTGGGCCATGTGTACCGCGTGCTCTTCAAGCAGTGGGGGGTGACCATCCCCGCCGGCGAGTGTCCCGAGGTGGGTGTCGGCGGTCATATCGTCGGCGGTGGTTACGGGCCGCTCTCCCGCGCCCTCGGCGCGGTCGTGGACTATCTCCACGCGGTGGAGGTCGTGGTCGTGGACGCGGACGGCACCGCGCGGGCGGTGGTGGCCACCCGGGAGCCCGACGACCCGCATCACGATCTGTGGTGGGCGCACACCGGGGGCGGTGGCGGCACCTTCGGCGTGGTGACCCGCTACTGGATGCGGTCCCCGGACGTCGATTCGGAGGACCCGGCGGAACTCCTGCCCCGGGCACCCGGCCGGTGGCGCAGCGGCATGGTCGTCTGGTCGTGGGAGACCATGACCGAGGAGTCCTTCATCACCCTTCAGCGCAACTTCGGCTCGTGGTTCGAACGCAACAGCGACGCGGACTCGCCGTACGCGTCGCTCGCGGGCTTCTTCCACGGTACCCACCGCTCCGGCTTCGGTCTTTCGGTCGGCGCGCACATCGACGACGACGTACCGGATGCCGAGAAGCTGATGGACGCGTTCTTCGACGCGGTGACGGCGGGTGTGGCGGCCGCCCCCCTGTCCCGCGGCCAACAGGTCAGGCCCTGGTTGTACCTCTCCTCGTACCCGGGCTGGGGCGACCCGGGCGACCCGTTCACCCGCCGGATCAAGATCAAGGCGGCGTATCTGCGCAAGGGGTACTCGCAGGAGCAGATCGCCACCATCCACCGTCATCTGACCGGTGGCCGGGAGAATCCGGCGCAACTGATCCTCATCGGCTACGGGGGCCGGGTGAACACGGTGGATCCGCACGCCACGGCGGTCGCCCAGCGCGACTCGGTGATGAAGGCGGCGTTCATGTCGGTGTGGTCCGGCGAGGATGCGGATGACACCAACATCGGGCTGCTTCGGGAGATGTACCGCGACGTCTATGCCGAAACCGGTGGGGTGCCGGTGCCGAACGAGACGAATGACGGTTCCTACGTGAACTACGCGGACCGGGATCTGGCCGACTCCCGGTGGAACACCTCGGGCGTCCCGTGGCAGACGCTGTACTACAAGGACAACTATCCGCGACTGCAGCGGATCAAGGCACGCTACGACCCCGGGGACGTGTTCCGCCACGCCCTGTCCGTCCGGCTGCCGGACTGATCGACCGCGCCGGGACACGACGGTGCCCGACCCGCACGAGGCGGGTCGGGCACCGTCGTTCCGGGTCGGGTCGGGTCAGGCGTCGGCCACGGCCGCCAGGACCCGTTCGCCGATCAGATCGACCTGACGCAACCGGTCCGCGCCCACCGGGATGCCGATGACCCGCTGGACACCGAGTCCGCCCAGTTCGCGCAGGGTCCCGACCAGCTCGTCCGCCGACGCCCCGTCCGACACCGCGAACGGCATGATGCAGGTCTTCTCGATGGCGTCGTAATCCCGGCCCTCGGTCTCGCAGTGCCCGCGCAGCACCTCGAGCTTGCCGGGGAGTTCGGGTCCCGGGTACAGGTTGCAGGCGTCCGCGTACCGGGCGACCAGGCGCAGGGTCTTCTTCTCGCCCCCGCCGCCGATCATGATCTTCGGGCGGCCCGGGTTCTGCGGTACGTTCAGCGGCCGTTCGAGACGGTAGTGCTCGCCCTCGAAGGGTTTCTCGTCGCCGCGCTCGCCCTCCCACATGCTCAGACAGATCCGCACCGTCTCCTCCAACCGCTCGAAGCGCTCGGTCAGGGAGGGGAAGTCGATGCCGAGGCCGCGCGCCTCCTCCTCGTACCAACCCGCTCCGATTCCGAGGTCGGCACGGCCGCCGGAGAGGACGTCGAGGGTGGTCAGGGTCTTGGCCAGCAGGCCGGGTGGGCGGAAGTGGACGCCGGCGACCAACGGCATCACACGGATGGAGCGGGTGTGCGCGGCCACGGTCGCGAGCGTGGTGAAGCATTCCAGCATGGGCTCCTCGGGGCCGCCCATGTGGGGCCCCTGCCACACGTGGTCGGCGACCCCGATGACGTCGAAACCGGCGTCGTCGGCGGAACGGGACAGCGCCGCCAGCGTTTCCGCCATGCGCGGCGCACCGCCTTCCCAGGCGAAATCCGCGACGGCCAGGCCGATCTTCATGACAAGTCTCCCCACACGTGTTCGATGGCGGTTCCCCGGCGCGCACCGGTGGTGCGGGCCCGGGGGAAGGCGGGCGATCGCCCCCTTCCCGGCCCCGAACGTGTGCGACTGCGCCGGGGCAACGGGGCGGGCGAACGGACGGGGCGGTCCCGTCCGTTCGCCACCGACCGGCTCAGGCCGGTACGGAGCCGACCAGACCACCGTCGACGACGAACTCCTGACCGGTGATGTACGCGGCGCGCGGGGACAACAGGAACAGCACCGTCTCGGCGATGTCCCGGGGGGTGCCGAGGGACCCCAGGGCCACCTGGCCGCGGAAGAACTCGCGGGCCTCCTCGACCGGGGCGACGGCGTCGAACATCTCGGTGCGGATGTGCCCCGGGGTAACCGCGTTGACGCGGATGCCCCGGTCCGCCAGGTCCGGGGCGAGGGTCCGGGGGAGATTGAGGACGGCGGCCTTGCTGGCGGCGTAGACCGAGCCCGGGCCCATCCCGCGGTGCACGAGCCAGGAGGCGTTCAGGACCACCGACGATCCCTCCGCCAGGAGCGGCAGCGCCTTCTGGACCGTGAAGAAGGCGCCCTTGAAGTTGGTGCCGACGACCCGGTCGAAGTCCTCCTCGGTCACGTCCGCGGTACGGGCGTTGAGGCCTATGCCGGCGTTGGCGAAGACCCCGTGCAGCTCCCCGAACCGCTCCCGCACCCGTTCGACGACCCCGTCGAGATCGGTGGGACGCGCCACGTCGGCGGTGACCGCGAGTACCCGGTCGCCGCCGTCCAACTCCTTGACCGCAGCGTCGAGGCGGTCGGCACCGCGGCCGACGATCACCACGTTCGCGCCCTCGTCGAGCAGGCGTCGGGCGGTGGCCAACCCGATCCCGCTGCCGCCACCGGTGATGAGATAGGTCTTGCTCGAGAAGTCAGTCATGCGGTCAGCGTCGGGGCCGCCCGGCTTCCCCCGCATCTTCCGGATTGCGTTGTGTCGGCTCCGGGCGGGTGAACGGGAACGGTGCGGCCCGTCTCCGATCAAGACGGCAATCTCGAAGATGAACGGGTGGGGTTCGGCGGCAGCGCCTTCTGGACCGTGAAGAAGGCGCCCTTGAAGTTGGTGCCGACGACCCGGTCGAAGTCCTCCTCGGTCACGTCCGCGGTACGGGCGTTGAGGCCTATGC
>NZ_VKHT01000100.1 GCF_014141535.1 Streptomyces alkaliphilus
GTGCTCCGGGCACCCCCTCCCCGCGATCCGGGAGCCCGACCGGGGCCCGGGCGGGAGGGCCCGGCTGTAATCCGCGACACCCTCCGACCACGGCGGACCCGGGATGAGGCAGGCTGTGACCGTGCCCGAAGCCGATGACACCCACCCGCACGCCGCGACCGTCCGGAGCCTGGAGCAGTCCGCGGGGAAACTCGCCGCCGCCGCCATCGCGCGGATGGACCGGAACCTCTCCTGGTACCGCGCCATGCCTCCGGAGAACCGATCCTGGATCGGTCTGGTCGCCCAGGCCGGCATCTCCGCCTTCACCGAGTGGTTCCGCCACCCGGAGACACCCCAGGCCATCAGCACCGACGTCTTCGGCACCGCCCCCCGCGAGCTCACCCGGGCCATCACCCTGCGGCAGACCGTCGAGATGGTCCGCACCACCATCGAGGTGGTCGAGGCGGCGGTGGACGAGATCGCGGCCCCGGGCGGTGAAGGGGCCCTGCGCAACGCCCTGTTGGTGTACGCCAGGGAGATCGCCTTCGCCACCGCGCAGGTCTACGCCCAGGCCGCCGAGGCCCGGGGCGCGTGGGATGCCCGTCTGGAGTCCCTGGTGGTCAACGCCGTGGTCTCCGGCGAGATCGAGGAGGGCGACATCTCCCGCGCCGCCGCCCTGGGATGGAAGTCCCCCGAGCACGTGACGGTGGTGCTGGGCAACGCCCCCAACGGCGACAGTGAATTGACGGTGGAGGCGATCCGCCGGGCGGCGCGGTACGCCCGGCTCCAGGTGTTGACCGGCGTGCTGGGCAAACGGCTCGTGGTCATCGCCGGGGGCACGGAGGATCCGCTGCGCGCCGCCAAATCGCTGATCGGGCCGTTCGCGCCGGGCCCGGTGGTGGCGGGCCCGCCGGTGGCCGACCTGCCGGGGGCCACCCGCTCGGCACGGGCCGCCGCCGCCGGTCTGCGGGCCTGCGCCGCCTGGCCGGACGCCCCCCGGCCGGTACTCGCCGACGACCTGCTGCCGGAACGGGCGATGGCCGGGGACCCGGTGGCCCGGGAGCTGTTGGTGGAGGAGATCTACAGACCGCTGGAACAGGCCGGCTCGGCCCTGTTGGAGACGCTGAGTGTGTACCTGGAACAGGCCAGCAGTCTGGAGGGGGCCGCTCGGATCCTGTTCGTTCACCCCAACACCGTCCGGTACCGGCTGCGACGTGTGACGGATGTCACCGGATGGTCTCCGTCGGAGGTCCGTTCGGCCTTCACGCTGCGGATCGCCCTCATGCTGGGGCGACTCGACGACGGTGGGGCCGGGGCCCGCGCTTGACGTCCCGCTTTGTGGGGCCGCGACAATTCCCCCGTCCGTTCTTCGTTCCGGTCCCCACCGGTGGGGACCGCCCGTCCCGAGAGAGAGTGTGGGAGTGCTCGTACTCGTCGCCCCCGGCCAGGGCTCCCAGACGCCCGGCTTCCTGACCCCGTGGCTGGACCTTCCCGGTGCCGCCGACCGCCTGCGAGGCTGGTCGGAGGTGATCGGCCTGGATCTGCTGCGCTTCGGCACCGAGGCCGACGCCGAGGAGATCCGCGACACCGCCGTGGCGCAGCCGCTGTTGGTGGCCTCCGCCCTGCTCTCCGCCGAGTATCTGCTCGCGGACGCCCCCGCCGACCCGGGTGCCGCGCCGGCACCGCTCGCCCCGAACCGTCCGGGCCCCGCGCCGGACGTGGTGGCGGGCCACAGCGTGGGTGAACTCGCCGCCGCCGCCCTGGCGGGAGTCCTCTCCCCCGAGGACGCGTTGCGTCTGGTGCGCCGGCGCGGCCTGGCGATGGCCGAGGCCGCCGCGGTGACCGCCACCGGCATGTCCGCGGTGCTCGGCGGCGATCCGGAGCAGGTGGCCGACCACCTGGAACGGTTGGGACTGACCGCCGCCAACGCCAACGGCGCCGGTCAGGTCGTCGCCGCGGGCACCCTGGAGCAGTTGGCCGCGCTCGCCGGGGACCGCCCCGAGCGGGCCCGGGTCATCCCCTTGAAGGTCGCGGGCGCCTTCCACACCGCGCACATGGCGCCCGCCGTCGAGGCGATGGCCACCGCCGCCGGTGAACTCGAGCCCGCCGACCCGGTGTTGACCTGGGTCTCCAACGCCGACGGGGAGCCGGTGACCTCCGGTAAGGAGGTCCTGGAGCGGCTGGTCTCCCAGGTCTCCAACCCGGTGCGCTGGGACCTGTGCACGGACACCTTCCTGCGCATGGGCGTCGACGCCCTGATCGAACTGTGCCCCGGCGGGACCCTGACCGGTTTGGCCAAACGCGCCATGAAGGGCGTGCGGACCGTCGCCGTGAAGACGCCCGCGGACCTGGCCGGCGCCCGCGAGGTACTCACCGAGCACTCCGGTGGCGGTGACCGGTGAATTCCGTCGGAGCCGGGTACGCGCACCGGGTGACGGCCGCTCCGGACCGGTCGTTCCCCTTCCCGACCCGTCGGGGCCCGGCGCGATCGCCGGGCCGCCGGCCCGTCCAGCAGCGAACGGTGGGAAACCGCCGAGGAGGAGCCGCGACACCATGAGCGCCACCATCAGGGCCGGCCGGGGCGCGCCCGCCGCGCGGATCCTCGGCGTCGGTGGGTACCGACCGAACCGGGTCGTTCCCAACGAGACCATCCTGGAGCACATCGACTCCTCCGACGAGTGGATCCGTTCGCGGTCCGGCATCGCGACCCGTCACTGGGCGGACGACCGCGAGACGGTGGAGGAGATGTCGGTGGCCGCCGCCGGGAAGGCCTTGGCGAACGCCGGCATCTCCCCCGAACGGGTCGGCGCCGTGGTCGTCTCCACGGTCTCCCACTTCGAGCAGACCCCCGCGATCGCCACCCGCATCGCGCACCGCCTGGGCGCCGGCAAGCCGGCCGCCTTCGACATCTCCGCCGCCTGCGCCGGCTTCGGTTACGGCCTCACCCTGGCCAAGGGCATGATCGTCGAGGGCAGCGCCGAGTACGTCGTGGTGATCGGCGTGGAGCGGCTCTCCGACCTGACCGACCTGACCGACCGCACCACCTCCTTCCTGTTCGCCGACGGCGCGGGAGCCGTGGTGGTCGGGCCGGCCGAGGAGCCGGGAATCGGTCCCACGGTGTGGGGTTCGGAGGGGGACAAGGCGGGCACCATCGGACAGACCGTTCCGTGGGACGCCTACCGCGAGGGGACCGTGGAGCGGTTCCCGGCACTGCGGCAGGACGGCCAGACCGTCTTCCGTTGGGCCGTGTACGAGATGGCGAAGGTCGCCCGGCAGGCACTGGAGGCGGCCGGGCTCACGGCGAACGATCTGGACGCCTTCATCCCGCACCAGGCGAACATGCGGATCATCGACTCCCTGGTGAAGACCCTGGGGCTGCCGGAGCACGTCGCGGTGGCCCGGGACATCGAGACATCGGGCAACACCTCGGCCGCCTCCATCCCCCTGGCGATGGAGCGGATGCTGGAGACCGGACAGGCGCGCAGCGGCGACACCGCTCTGGTCATCGGCTTCGGGGCGGGTCTCGTCTACGCAGCGGCTGTCGTTACCCTCCCCTAGCAGCACCACTCGCGCGTCCGGCCCGGCCGGCCGCCGTCCACACCGATGCGGCACCCGCCGCAGCACACCGAAGGAGCGCCGCAATGGCTGCCACCAAGGAAGAGATCATCGAGGGTCTCGCCGAGATCGTGAACGAGATCGCCGGTATCCCGGCCGAGGAGGTCACCGAGGAGAAGTCCTTCACCGACGACCTGGACGTGGACTCGCTGTCCATGGTCGAGGTCGTCGTGGCGGCCGAGGAGCGCTTCGACGTCAAGATCCCCGACGACGACGTCAAGAACCTGAAGACCGTGGGCGACGCCGTCTCCTACATCACCAGCCACCAGGGCTGAGCCATCGGGCGCGGCCCGGGACCGACCTCCCGGGCCGCGCCCGATGCGGCCGGCACCACCCGTGTGCCGGCGGTGTCCCGCAGATCACCACCCCACGACCGGCGGAGAATCATTCCCGTGAACGCGATCCCTCGTAAGGTGCTCGTCACCGGTATCGGAGCGACCACCCCCCTGGCCGGTGGCAGTGCCGGCACCTGGGAGGCCATGCTGGCCGGCCGTTCCGGCGTCCGTCCGCTCGAACGGGAGTGGGCCGCCGAGTTGCCGGTGAGGATCGCGGCGACCGTGGCCGTGGAGCCGTCCGAAGTGCTGCCGCGCCCGCTGGCCCGACGCCTGGACCGTTCGGCGCAGTTCGCCGTGATCGCCGCCCGCGAGGCGTGGGCGGACGCCGGCTTCACCGGCCCGGCCGGTGAGGACAACCTGGTGGACCCGGACCGGCTGGGGGCCGTCATCGCCTCCGGTATCGGCGGGGTCACCACCCTGCTCGACCAGTACGACGTGCTGCGCGAACGCGGCGCCCGTCGGGTCTCCCCGCACACCGTGCCGATGTTGATGCCCAACAGTCCGGCCGCCAACGTCGGTCTGGAGGTGGGCGCGCGTGCCGGTGTGCACACCCCGGTGAGCGCCTGCGCCTCCGGCGCCGAGGCGATCGGATACGCGATGGAGATGATCCGCAGCGGGCGCGCCGAGGTGGTGATCGCCGGTGGTACCGAGGCGGCCATCCACCCGCTTCCCATCGCGGCCTTCGCCAGCATGATGGCCATGTCGAAGAACAACGACGAGCCCGAACGGGCCTCCCGCCCCTACGACACGGCCCGGGACGGGTTCGTGTTGGGCGAGGGTTCCGGTGTGGTGGTGTTGGAGTCCGCCGAGCACGCGGAACGACGCGGCGCCCGTGCCTACTGCGAGGTGGTCGGCCAGGGCCTGTCCGCCGACAGTCACCACATCGCCCAGCCCGAGCCCTCCGGGCGCGGCGTGGCCGCCGCGATCCAGAACCTCCTGGACACCGGGGATCTCGACATCTCACAGCTGGTGCACGTCAACGCGCACGCGACCTCGACGCCGCAGGGCGACGTGGCCGAGATCAAGGCCCTGCGCAAGGTGCTCGGGGACATCGTGGACGGGGTGGCGATCTCCGCCACCAAGTCGATGACCGGTCACCTGCTGGGTGGCGCGGGCGGTATCGAGACCGTGGCCACGGTGCAGGCCCTGCACCACCGCACGGCTCCGCCCGCCATCAACGTGGACGAGCTCGACCCGGAGGTGGACGCCGACATCGTGCGCGGCGAGCCCCGGCCGCTGCCCTCCTCTGGCCCCCTCGTGGCGCTGAACAACTCCTTCGGCTTCGGCGGTCACAACGTCGTTCTGGCGCTGCGCACGCTCTGAGACGCCACGCCCGACCGCACCGGTGCGCGGGCCGAGGCGTCACCGTGGGTGGGCCACGGTGCGCACCGTCCGCGACGGGGGCCGGCGGCCCTCGGCGGGCTCCGTCCGGGTCGTGATCGGGCGTCCCCGGACCACTCGGAATCGCCCTGTTTCGCCCCGTTACGACGCGAAGAGAGTGGTGGTGCGCGCTTCCGTCCCGAACCGCGCACCGCGTGACGACGAGTAATCTTTTACGCTTGCCCTGCGGGTGTGTCCGCCGAGCGGGCGACGCCACGGCCCCGGGCGCCGCCCGGGTACCGCGGCCACCCGCCCGTCGTTTCCGTCCCTTCCGCACCGGGGAGTCGAATGTCGCCGCGCCCCACGCCGCACGCCCTCACCACCACCGCCGGCGCCCTCGCCTGCCTGCTCGGACTCGGCCTGCTGACCGGCTGCGGCTCCGGAGCCGACGACGGGGAGAGCGCCGACCGCGGAGCGACCGCGGAGGAGACCCCGGACCCCGGGGACGGGGAGGAGCGCGACGACGGGGACCGCGGGACGTCCGACGCCGGCCCCGAGGCGGACGCCGGGGCCGTTCCCGACGACGGCTCACCCGTCCTGGTCGCCCTCGGGGACTCCATCACCACCGGCTTCGACTCCTGCGGGGTCCTCGCGGACTGCCCCGAGGTCTCGTGGAGCACCGGCACCGAACCGGACGTGGAGAGCCTGGCGAGCCGCCTGGACATCACCCGCGTCTGGAACGAGGCGGTCTCCGGCGCCCGGATGGCCGATCTGCCGGCCCAGGCGCAGCGCGCCGCCGCCCGGGAGCCGGATCTGGTCACCGTGCTGATCGGGGCGAACGACGCCTGCGCCGCGACCCCGGCGACCATGACCCCGGTGGAGGACTTCCGCGCCGACTTCGAGGAGGCGTTGGGGATCATCCGCGACGGGACACCGGACGCGCGCCTGTTCGTGGCCAGCGTGCCCGACCTGCAGCACCTGTGGGAGGAGGGTCGGCAGTACCCGGAGGCCCTCCAGGTGTGGCGGTTCGGCATCTGCCCCTCGATGCTCGCCGACCCCGAGGCGCTGACCCCGCAGGCGGAGGAGCGGCGCACGGAGGTCCGCGAGCGGGTGGTGGAGTACAACGCGGCGCTGGCCGAGGTGTGCGCCGACGACGTGAACTGCCGGTACGACGACGGGGCGGTCTTCGAGTACACCTTCACCGCGGACGACCTGAGCGAGTGGGACTGGTTCCACCCCAGCCGGGAGGGCCAGCGCGCCCTGGCGGAGTTGGCGTACGAGCGGCTCGGCGAGGAGTGAGCCGGGCGTCGCGGACGGGACGGTGACGGACGGGCGGTGGATCCCCGGATCCACCGCCCGTCTGCTTTCCGCCTCGCCGGGAGAGGCGGGCGCGAGCGGCGGTGTTGACAGCGCGGGGGTCCCTCATTACCGTCTCGACAGGATTTCGAACGCTGCTCGAAATATCGAACAACGAATACGGCGAGCCGGATCGGACGGAAGGCCCCCTGTGCGCATCACCGGTATCAGCACCCATGTCGTCGGCACCCCCTGGCGCAACCTCACCCACGTCCTGGTCCACACCGACGAGGGTCTGACCGGCGTCGGGGAGACCCGGATGCTCGGTCACACCGACGCCCTCCTGGGGTACCTGCGGGAGGCGGAGGTCAACCACATCGCCGGCTCCGACCCCTTCGCCATCGAGGACCTGGTCCGCCGGATGAAGTACGGCGACTACGGACGGGCCGGGGAGATCGTCATGTCCGGGATCGCCTGTGTCGAGATGGCCTGCTGGGACATCAAGGGCAAGGCCCTGGGGGTGCCGGTGTGGCAGCTGCTGGGTGGACGGGCCAACGCCGCCGACCCCCGGATCAAGGCCTACGCCAACGGCTGGTACACCGTCGAACGCACCCCCGAGGCGTTCCACGCCGCCGCCCGCCGGGTGATCGAACGGGGGTATCGGGCCCTGAAGCTCGACCCCTTCGGGACCGGTAGCTTCGAGCTGGACCACGCCGAGACGACTCGTTCGCTGGCCCTGGTGGAAGCGGTCCGTGACGCGATCGGCGAGGAGAACGAGCTGCTGCTGGAGATGCACGGCCGGTTCAGCCCCGCCACCGCGATCCGGCTCGCCCGGGAGATGGAGCCCTTCCGGCCCTCCTGGCTGGAGGAGCCCGTACCGCCGGAGAACCTCAAGGCGCTCGCCAAGGTCGCGGCCCGGGTGAACATGCCGGTCGCCACCGGCGAACGGATCCACGACCGGATCGAGTTCCGCGAGCTGTTCGAATCACAGGCCGTGGACATCATCCAGCCCGACGTCGGCCACCTGGGCGGCATCTCCGAGACCCGCAAGCTCGCCGCCACCGCCGAGACCCACTACGTGCTGATCGCCCCGCACAACGTCGGCGGCTCGGTGCTGACCGCCGCCAACCTCCAGGTGGCCGGCTGCACCCCCAACTTCAAGATCCTGGAGCACTTCAACGACTTCGCCGACGCGGAGATCAAGAAGGTGGTCAAGGGAGCGCCCGAGGTGGTGGACGGTTACTTCACCCTTTCGGACGCCCCCGGTCTGGGCGTGGAGTTCGATGTCGACGCCGCCGCCGAGTTCCCCCAGCAGCGGGCGCACTTCGACCTGTGGGCCGAGGACTGGCACAAGCGGGACGGCGCGCCGCGCGGAAGCCGCCCGTGAGCCGCCTCGGCCGGGCCGTACTGGTGGAGGGTCCGCGCCGCCATCGGGTGATCGAGGTGCCGGTCCCCGTGCCGGGCCCCGGTGAGGCGCTGGTCCGGGTGCACGCCGCCGGGCTGTGCGGGAGTGACCGCGAACTGTACGAGGGGACCCGGGCCGAGGGGTACGTCCGGTATCCGATCGTCCCCGGTCACGAGTGGTCCGGCACCGTCGAGGCGGTGGGCGAGGGCGTGGAGCGGTCCCTGGTGGGCCGCCGCACGGTGGGCGAGGGGTTCCGCAACTGCCGCTCCTGCGCGCGGTGCCGGGCCGGCGAGACGAGCCTGTGCTCGGCCGGGTACGCCGAGACCGGGTTCACGCTGCCGGGGGCCTTCGCCGACCACCTGGTGCTCCCGGCACGACTGCTGCACCCGCTCCCCGACGACGCGGACGGGGACGCCGCCGCACTCCTGGAGCCCGCGGCGGTGGCCGCGGCGGCCGTGCTGACCGCCGCCCCCCGGGCGGGTGAGCGGATCGCCGTGGTGGGGGCGGGGACCCTGGGGCTGCTCGCCCTGCACCTGCTCGCCGGCGGTGACCCGGCCGAGCTGGTGGCGGTGGACCCGCGGCCGCGGGCGGGCGAGCGCGCCCGCAAGGCCGGGGCCCACCGGGCCCGACGCCCCGGGGACCCGGACCCGGGCGGCTACGACCTGGTGGTGGAGACCGCCGGCGCGCCCGGCAGCGCCGACGACGCCTGTCGGCTGGCCCGGCGGGGCGGCCGCGTGGTGCTCACCGGCATCCCGGCACCCGGTGCGCGCGGTGTGGACCCGATCCTGCTGGCCACCTCCCAGCTCACCGTCTCCGGTGTCTTCGGCGCCCCCTCGGCCGCGTGGCGGCACGCGGTGCGGGCCTTCACCGAGGGGGTCCTGCGCCCCGGCGAACTGATCACCCATCGCCTTCCGCTGCCCGCCTTCGCCGAGGCGGTGGAGTTGGCGGGCGGCGGGGACCCGGAGGCGGGCAAGGTCCTGCTGGTGCCC
>NZ_VKHT01001000.1 GCF_014141535.1 Streptomyces alkaliphilus
TCCCGGCGCCCCCCACCACCCGCACCACCCGCACCACCGATGATTTCCCCGAATCGAACTGAGAAGCAGATGCATATCGCCGTATTCGTCGAGAACCGCAACGGGGTGGACCTGGCCGCCCGCCTGATGGCCGCCCCCCGGGCCGGTGACCACGCCTTCTCGGTCCTGACCGCCGACCTCGGCGGACGCGTGCGGGAGTGGATCGAGACCGAGGCCGCCGAGAGACTGCCCGACACCCCGGTGCGCAATCTCTTCGAACCCGGGGAGGCGATGGCCGACGACGCCTTCGGCCGCGAGCTGGAGGCACGGGTCACCCGCTTCGTGGAGGAGGCGGGGATCGACCGGCTCGTCCTGTTCAACGACCGGTCCCGCCGGGGGGCCCGGGTGTGCGGGGCGCTCAACCGCCGGCTGCCCGTGGTCCTGGTCCAGGACGGTCACCTGGACTTCCACTACAAGTCCCTCACCGACGGCCAACGGGACCAGAACTGGTACTACGGCGCCTCCCACCCCGGCGCGGTCTGCGTGTGGGGGCCCGCGATGGCCCGGCACGTCACCTTCCGGGATCCGGGCCCCGCCCCGACCGTCCACGTCACCGGCGGCCTCGGCCACAGCGACGACCCCGTCCTGCTCGCCGCGGCCCGCTCCGGCGTCCACCGCCCCCTCGGCGCCCCCGAGCAGCCGCTGCGCACGATCCTCCTCGACCAGCCCCTCGCCGACCAGGGCAAACTCAACCGCGCCGCCCACCGCGCGGCGCTGACCGCCATGGTGGAGACCCTGGCCGCCCACGGGGAGGTGATCATCAAGCCGCACCCCTCCAGCGCGCCCGGCCACCTGGAGTGGCTGAACACCCTGCCCGGCGCGACCGTCCTGCCCGCGGACTCCCTCCTGGACGCCGACGCGCTGCGCGGTCACGACCTGGCGGTCACCTTCTTCTCCACCACCTACCTGCAGACGCTGCGGGCCGGTGTCCCGCTGGTGCTCTACAGCCCGCCGGAGCTGAACATCGTCTTCCCGACGATCCACCACCCGCTGCTGCGCAACGCGGCCGGCATCGAGGACCTCTCCTCGGTCGTCCAGCGCCTGCGGCTGTCGCGGCGCTTCGCCGCCAACCGCCACGGTGAGCCCATCGAGCACTACCTGACCTTCCGGGAGGACGTGGCGGACGTCGTCCTCGGCGTCGTGGAGGAGACCGACGCGCCGTCGCCCGCCCCGGAGGAACCGACCGCGCCGGCGATCGGGGGGGAGGGGACCGGCCAGGCGTTGCCCGGCCCCGGGGCCGGGGACGGGACGGCCCCGGCGGCTCCCCGCCTGGCCGAACGGGCCCTGCGCGACATCGAGCTGCGGGTGGAGCGCCCCCGTTCCCTCGCGGTGATCGGCATGAGCTTCTCCTACATCACCGGTGTCGCCGTCCCCGTCCTGACCTACACCCAGTCGCTGATCTCCGGCGGTCCGGTGGACGTGCGGTACTTCGACCTGGCGGCGTTCCACCGCCCCGAGGAGGCCGCCGAGGCGCTGCGCGGCGCGGAGACCGTCCTCATCAACAGCGTGGCGCCGTTCTGGCGTTCACCGATCGCCAACGGGCTGGTGGAAGCGCTGCTGGACACCGGACGACGGGTGGCGCTGTACGCCCACGAGACGGAGTACGTCTTCTCCTACGAGGCCGAGCGCCAACCCGACCGGCACCGGGAGTTCCTGGCCCTGCTGCCCCGCCTGAAGGTGCTGTGCGTCTCCCGGGCCCAGGCGGACATGTTCCGGCAGCTGGGAGTGGTGGACCCGATCGTGGTCTACAACAC
>NZ_VKHT01001001.1 GCF_014141535.1 Streptomyces alkaliphilus
GCCCGACCCCCCGCCACCCGACGGCCGGGGCGCGCCGGAGCGCACCCACGCGGTCAGCGCGGATCCCGGACAGGCGGTGGCGAAGCCGTCGGCGTGCCGGGCGATCTCGTCCCCCGCGGGACCTTCTCCGCGGCAGTGTTCGATCGCGTCCCGCATGCCGTTCAGTTGGGCGTCGGGAGGTTCGGTCAGGCCGGAGGCGCCGAGCAGCGCGCAGACCGCGTAGTGGGCGTCGTTCAGCGAGGTGTTGCCGTTCGCCGAGTTGCGCCGTTCCAGACCGCGCCCCTCGTACACCGTGCCGTGGGTGCAGACCACGAAGGAGTAGGCGATGTCGGACCAGCCGTTGCCGTCCATGTGCTGGGCCTGCAACGAGCGGACGTAGCCGGGGCAGTCGTCGTGCGGTCGGTCGGAGTAGGTGGTGCCCAGGTAGTGCACCTTCACCCCGAGTCGGGCCCGGCCGTACGGAGTCGCCCCGTTGGGGGTCCGAAAGGCACGGGCTCCCCATCCGGACCGGGACACCAGGTCCATGTCGATCTCTCCTCGGATTGTCGGGCGATCGTCGGTCGCGCGGTGACCGGGAACGCCACCGCCGTACGTCGCGCGCCCGGACACGATCGGTGTCCGGGCCGTGCGACGTACGGCGGGAGATGCCCCGGGGGCCGGTGCTCATGCCGGACCATCGGCCCAAGTGGGGCGAATTACTCCGAAGGGGTGAAATCGGTGCGTGGAAATCAGGTGTAGAGGTAGAAGCCCGCGCCGGTCTTGCGCCCCAGGCGGCCGGCCGCGACCATGCGTTGGAGGAGCGGGGGCGCGGCGTACAGGGGTTCTTTGAATTCGTCATACATCGAGTCGGCGACCGAGGCGACGGTGTCCAGCCCGATCAGGTCCGCCAGCCGCAGCGGTCCCATCGGGTGGGCGCACCCCAGTTCCATGCCGTTGTCGATGTCCTCCCGGCTCGCGGAGCCGGACTCCACCATCCGGATGGCCGACAGCAGGTAGGGGATCAGCAGCGCGTTCACCACGAAGCCGGAGCGGTCCGCCGCCCGGATGGCGTGTTTGCCGAGCACGTCGGTGACCAGCGCCTCCGCCCGGGTCACGGTCTCCTCGGAGGTGGTCAGGGCGGGGATCAGCTCCACCAGCCTCTGGACCTGCGCCGGGTTGAAGAAGTGGATGCCGACCACCTGTCCGGGGCGGGAGGTGGCCACCGCCAGTTTCACCAGCGGGATGGAGGAGGTGTTGGAGGCCAGGATCGCGTCGGGGCGGGTCACCACCTGGTCCAGCACCTGGAAGATCTCGGTCTTGACCTGTTCGTTCTCCACCACGGCCTCGATGACCAGGTCGCGGTCCGCGAACTCGCCCAGGTCGGTGGTGAAGCCCAGCCGGGCCTCCGTGGCAGCCAGTTCCTCCTCGGTGAGCTTGCCGCGTTCGGCCGCCCGGGCGAGCGAGTTCGCCAGCCGGCTGCGCCCCAGCTCCAGGGCCTCACCGGTGGTCTCGGCGACCTTCACCTCCAGCCCCGCCCGTGCGCAGACCTCGGCGATGCCGGCGCCCATCTGGCCGCATCCGACCACTCCGACGCGCTTGATGTCGGTCACTCCGTGCCCTTTCGCTGTTCGGGAAAGCGGCGGCGGACGGGATCACCGGCCCGCCGCAACGCCCCCGACGGTACTCGGTGCGGGGATCAGCTCCACCAGCCTCTGGACCTGCGCCGGGTTGAAGAAGTGGATGCCGACCACCTGTCCGGGGCGGGAGGTGGCCACCGCCAGTTTCACCAGCGGGATGGAGGAGGTGTTGGAGGC
>NZ_VKHT01001002.1 GCF_014141535.1 Streptomyces alkaliphilus
GGCCCCCTCACCCGGGCCGTCGCCGCCCGGGCCGTCGATCACGCCCCGCCCCCGGGTGGCCCGCAGCGACCACGCGATCGAGATCCCGAGGGTGAGGACGATGACCCCGAGCGTCAGCGGAATGGGCAGCTTGCCCACCGGGGTCTCGGAGAGGATCAGCTTCACCCCGGCGAACGCCAGCACCACCGCCAGCCCGTAGTGCAGGTACTCGAAACGCCGCAGCAGCCCGGCCAGGCAGAAGTACAGACTGCGCAGTCCCAGGATCGCGAAGGCGTTGGCCGTCCAGACCAGGAAGGTGTGGGTGGTGATCGCCAGCACCGCGCCCACCGAGTCCACCGCGAAGACCAGGTCGCTCGCCTCGACCGCGATCAACGCGACGAACAGCAGGGTCGCCGTCCGACGACCGTTCAACCGCACGAAGAACCGGGCCCCGTGGTACCGGGGGTCGGTGGGAATGATCCGACGCACGATCCGCACCACCGGGTTGCGCTCCGGGTGCACCTCCTCGTCCTTGGAGACGAGCATCTTCCACGCCGTCCACACCAGGAAGCCACCCAGCAGGTAGGCGGTCCAGAAGAAGGTGTTCAGCAGCTCGGCGCCGAGGAAGATGAAGACGAACCGCGCCACCAGGGCGCCCACCACACCCCAGAACAGCACCTTGTGCTGGTACCCGGCGGGCACGGCGAAGAAGGTGAAGATCAGCGCGAAGACGAAGATGTTGTCCACCGACAACGCCTTCTCCAACAGGTAGCCGGCGTAGTAGGTGCCGGCGACCTCGCCGCCCTGCCACGCCCACAGCACCAGCCCGAAGGCCAGGCCGACCGCGATCCATATACAACTCCAGATCACGGCCTCACGGAACTCGATCACATGGTTGTCGCGGTGCATGAAGAGGTCGATGGCGAGCATCACGGCGATGGCCCCGCTCACGGCCACCCACACCCACAGGGGCACGGCGAAGGAGAGTTCCTCCATCGGAAGCGGTCGTCCTCTCTTCCGTTGTCGTCCGGCACGGGTGGCGGATCATCACGCCACGAGGCCCCCCGGCCGCCCGGACGGCGCCCGTCGTTCCGCCGTTACCCGGATATCGGCGGGCCACTCTTCCCGGATATGAGCCGAAGGACAGGCAAGGGTCTCTTCCCGGCCATGATCCGCCAGGGTTTTCCTACCCTGTGTCACTACCCGTACTTCATGGGAGTATTGACGGAAAAACGTCCTGCCGACTCCGCGATCGGGAAGGGGACCGGAGGTCCCTCGCGCCTCGAAAGGTGTCCCCGTCCGTCAACTCCGCCGGGAACTCCCATTCCCACTCGGCCCGCGCCGGAACCACCACCGACCCCGCCCGCGAGGTCGGATGAAGCTCGCCGAGGCGCCGACCGCGTCCGGGCTCACCCCCACGCCGCCATCATGGTCGTCACGAACAGCATCCAACTCATCGTCATCATCGTCATCCCCTGTCCGACGGCGTCGACCTCCCGCCCCGGCCGCAGCTCGGGGTGGCGCCACATCTCCTCCACCGCGAGGGCTCGCGCACGCATCGCCCTGGCACGACGCGGCACCCGATCCTCCACCGCCCCGCCGACCGGCAAAGGGTATTCCCGCCCCTCCGATGCCTCCACACACAGAACGCCGGTGTCCCGATGGCGCATCATCCGAATGTCCTCCCAGGGAATCGGGAAAGTTCGCAACGGGCGGATCACCCACACTCCCCGCCGGTCGGCGATCACCCGCCGCATGGTGGAAAGGGCGAGGAAGAGCAGCACCCCACACCCGCCCAGATGGAGAAC
>NZ_VKHT01001003.1 GCF_014141535.1 Streptomyces alkaliphilus
GATTCCGTCCCGGGCCCGGGCGTCGGGCATCGTGGGGGCGGTGGGGTGTCCGGACCCGGCGAGTCGATCGCCGCGGCACCGGACCCGCCCGCCGCCGTCACCGTGCCCGTCACCCGAGCCCGCCCCGGACAGGTCCGGAGAGAACCCGAGCAGAAAGAGTCGTCACCTCTCATGAGTCGTTCCGCCCACCCGGCCGGTCCCCGGTACGCCGACGTGCTGCCCGAGTCCCACCACCTCGCCCCGCCGGCCGACCCGGCCGCCCTCGACCCCCGCATCTGGGCCCGCTCGGTGGCCCGTGGCGCCGATGGCGCCCTGACCGTCGCGGGCGTGGACGTCCGCGACCTGGCCCGCGAGTTCGGCACCCCCGCCTACATCCTGGACGACGCCGACTTCCGGGCGCGCTGCCGCGCCTGGCGCGAGGCGTTCGGCGACGAGGCCGACGTCTTCTACGCCGGCAAGGCGTTCCTGTGCCGGGCGGTGGTCCGCCGCCTGCACGAGGAGGGCCTGAACCTGGATGTGTGCACCGGTGGCGAGCTGGCCACCGCGCTGTCCGGCGGGATGCCGCCGGAGCGCATCGCGCTGCACGGCAACAACAAGTCCCTCGCCGAGATCGACCGCGCCGTGGCGGCGGGCGTGGGACGGATCGTGCTGGACTCCGTGGCCGAGATCGAGCGGGTCGCCGAGGCGGCCCGTCGGCACGGGGTGCGCCAGCGGGTGCAGATCCGGGTGACGGTGGGCGTGGAGGCGCACACCCACGAGTTCATCGCCACCGCGCACGAGGACCAGAAGTTCGGCCTCGCCCTGGCGGACGGCCGGGCGGCGGAGGCGGTGCGCCGGGTCCTGGCCCACCCGGACTCGCTGGAGCTGATCGGTCTGCACTCGCACATCGGCTCGCAGATCTTCGACACCTCCGGGTTCGAGGTGGCCGCGCACCGGGTGGTCGGGCTGATGGCGGCGATCCGCGACGAGCACGGCCTGGAACTGCCGGAGATCGACCTGGGCGGCGGCCTGGGCATCGCCTACACCCCGGCCGACGACCCGCGCGAGCCGCACCAGATCGCCAAGGGCCTGTCGGAGATCGTCACCCGGGAGTGCGAGTCGGCCTCGCTGGCGGTGCCGCGCCTGTCGGTGGAGCCGGGGCGGGCGATCGCCGGGCCGACGACGTTCACCCTGTACGAGGTGGGCACGGTCAAGGAGCTGCCGGGGCTGCGCACGTACGTGAGCGTGGACGGCGGGATGTCGGACAACATCCGCACCGCGCTGTACGACGCGGAGTACTCGGTGACGGTGGCCTCGCGCGCCCCCGAGGGGCCGACGACGCTGTGCCGGGTGGTGGGCAAGCACTGCGAGAGCGGCGACATCGTGGTGCGGGACGCCTGGCTGCCGGCGGACACCGCCCCCGGTGACCTGCTGGCGGTGCCGGCGACCGGGGCGTACTGCCGGTCGATGGCGAGCAACTACAACCACGTGCCGCGTCCGCCGGTGGTGTCGGTGGACGAGTCGGGGGCGCGGGTCATCGTGCGGCGGGAGACGGAGGAGGACCTGCTGCGGCTGGACGTCGGCTGACGGAGGCCGGTGGCGGCCGACCGGTCGCCGGCGGGCCCGGGACGGACGCGGGAGCGCGCCGCCGGGCCCGCCGACGGCGAGGGAGCGGGTGGGCCGGTCCCGCCGTTCCCGGCGGGGTTCGGCCGGGTGCGGTCGGGGCCGACCGGCCGGGGACGGGGGAGTGACGCCGCCCGGTGTCCAGGGGTCGGGCCGATGCCCGCTCGACGCGCGGACGAC
>NZ_VKHT01001004.1 GCF_014141535.1 Streptomyces alkaliphilus
ATTCTCCCCGGGTGGTTCCACGGTCGGCGGGAGGGAAACGGAGTCGGTCGCCCACAGCCGGAGGCTGGCTCCACTCCCGTCCGGGGCGGCGGGGCGCAGGGCGAGGACGAGGTGCCGCCGCCGGGCGTCGTCCGCCTCCGGGTGGTCCTCCCGCCAGTGGCAGCCCCGGGTCTCGGCGCGTTCGGTCGCGGCGGCGACCAGCACCCGGGCGACCAGGTGCAGGTTGGTCGTCTCCCAGCTGTCGGTGCCGGGCTCGGCGGGCTTCTCGGCCGCCCGGGCGGCGAGGGCGTCCAGTTCACCCGCGGCGGTGCGCAGGCCCTCGGCGGAGCGCAGCACCCCGGCGTGGTCGGTCATGATCCGCTGGATCTCCGGCCGGGCGTCGGGGGCCAGCAACGGCCCGGGGCCCCCGCCGGGGCCGCCGACCGACAGCCGGTCCGCGGGCACACCGGCCCGCTCCGCGGGGGCGGCGCCGGAGCGGGCGGCCAGGACGGCGTCGGCGATGCGTTCGGCGAAGACCAGTCCCTCCAACAGCGAGTTGGACGCCAGCCGGTTGCCTCCGTGCACGCCGGTGCAGGCCACCTCGCCGCAGGCGTACAGGCCGGGCACCGTGGTGCGGCCCCACAGGTCGGTGCGGACCCCGCCGGAGGCGTAGTGCGCGGCCGGGGAGACCGGGATGGGCTCGGTGACGGGGTCGATGCCGTGCTCGCGGCAGGCGGCCAGGATGGTGGGGAAACGGCGCTCCCACATCTCCGCGCCGAAGTGCCGGGCGTCCAGGTGGACGTACGGGGTGCCCTGCTCGCGGGTGGTGCGGGTGATGGCCTTGGCGACCACGTCGCGCGGGGCGAGCTCGGCCAGCTCGTGCACGCCGACCATGAAGCGCCGCCCCGAGGCGTCCAGCAGCAGGCCGCCCTCGCCGCGCACCGCCTCGGAGATCAGCGGCTGTCGGCCGCGCGCCTCCGGCCCCAGGTACAGGACGGTGGGGTGGAACTGCACGAACTCCGCGTCGGCGACCTCGGCCCCCGCCCGCAGGGCCAGCGCCACGCCGTCGCCGGTGGAGACCGTCGGGTTCGTGGTCACCGAGAAGATCTGACCCATGCCGCCGGTGGCCAGCACCACCGCGGGGGCCAGCACGGCGCCGACCCCGTCGTGCCGCCCCTCCCCCATCACGTGCAGGCTGACCCCGGCCGTGGCGCCGGTGGGGTCGGCGGGATCGGTGAGCAGGTCCAGCACCAGGGCGTGCTCGATCGTCTCGATGCCGGCCGCCCGCACCGCGTCGGCCAGGGCTCGGGATATCTCGGCGCCGGTGGCGTCCCCGCCGGCGTGTGCGATCCGGCGGCGGTGGTGGCCGCCCTCGCGGGTGAGGGCGATGGCACCGGACCCGTCGAGGTCGAAGCGGGCCCCGGCCCCGATCAACCGGCGGACGGCCGCCGGCCCCTCGGTGACGAGCAAACGCACCGCGTCGGGGTCGCACAGGCCCGCGCCGGCGACCAGGGTGTCCCGCTCGTGGTCGGCCGGGGAGTCGTCGGCGCCCAGGGCGGCGGCGATGCCGCCCTGGGCCCAGCGGGTGGAACCCTCGTCCATCAACGCCTTGGTGACGATGACCGGGCGCAGGCCGGCGGCGGCGCACCGCAGGGCGACGGTCAGGCCGGCCACGCCGGACCCCACCACCACCACGTCGGCGCGCACGGACCAGCCGGCGGGCGGGGCGATGGGCGCGCCGGCCCGGGCGAGGCCCGCGGCGGGAACGTCCCCGCTCGGTGCCGCGGGCCTCGCCCGGGCC
>NZ_VKHT01001005.1 GCF_014141535.1 Streptomyces alkaliphilus
GTCCCCGGCCCCACCGGCCGACATCCCTCCGCCGCCCCCGGTCACCGGGGGCGGCGCGTCCGGCTCAGCGCCGGGCCACGCCCTCGGCGCGCGCCGCCGCCGCGACCGCCGCCGCGACCGCCGGCGCCACCCGCTCGTCGAACGGCGAGGGGATCACCCGCTGCGGGGTCAACTCGTCGGCGACCACCGCCGCCAACGCCTCGGCCGCGGCCAGTTTCATGCCCTCGGTGATCCGCGCCGCCCGCACCTGGAGGGCGCCGGCGAAGATGCCGGGGAAGGCCAGCACGTTGTTGATCTGGTTCGGGAAGTCGCTGCGTCCGGTGGCGACCACCGCCGCGTGCCGGGCGGCCACCGTCGGGTGGATCTCCGGGTCCGGGTTGGCCATCGCGAAGACGAACGCGCCCGGCGCCAGTCGCGCCACCGCCGACTCGGGGACCGTGCCGCCGCTGACGCCGATGAAGACATCGGCTCCGGCCATGGCGTCCTCCAGGGAGCCGGTCAGCCCGGCGCGGTTGGTCAGCCCGGCGATCTCCCGCTTGACATCGGTCAGGTCCTCCCGGTCACCGCAGACCACGCCGCGACGGTCGCACAACGCGACGTCGCCGATCCCGGCACCCAGCAGGATCTTCGCGATGGCCACGCCGGCCGCGCCCGCGCCGGAGATGACCACCCGCAGCTCGGCGAGGCCGCGCCCGGTCAGCCGGGCGGCGTTGCGCAGCGCGGCGAGGGTCACCACGGCGGTGCCGTGCTGGTCGTCGTGGAAGACGGGGATGTCCAGGCGCTCCTGGAGTTTGCGCTCGATCTCGAAGCAGCGCGGCGCGGCGATGTCCTCGAGGTTGACGCCGCCGAAGGAGGGGGCGAGCCGGGCCACCGTCTCGACGATCTCGTCGGTGTCACGGCAGTCCAGCGCGATCGGGACGGCGTCCACCCCGGCGAACTGCTTGAAGAGGATCGCCTTGCCCTCCATGACCGGCATGGAGGCCGCGGGACCGATGTCCCCCAGGCCGAGGACGGCGCTGCCGTCGGTGACGACGGCGACGACCTGCGAGGTCCAGGTGTAGTCGTGGGCGAGCTCCGGCTGCTCGGCGATGGCGGCGCACACCTTGGCGACACCCGGCGTGTAGGCCAGGGACAGATCGTCGGCGTCACGCACCGGGACGGTGGCGCGGACGGCCATCTTGCCGCCGCGGTGCAGGGCGAACGCCGGATCCAGGCCGGCGGCGGCGCCCAGCCGCTCCGGATCCCCTTCGCCGTGGGGGCGCGGGGAATCGCGGTGGGTGGTTCGATGAAGGTTGGTTGTGGAGTTGACGGTCTCCGAAGCCACGGTTTGACCCCTTTATCACATGGCTGGTCGAGGGTGACCGCTCCCTGGTGGGGGAGCGGGCGGGTACCACGTCCGCCGCCCGTTCGGCGGTTGGGCCGCCGTCGGGGAGGTGCTGCGGACGCCGGACGCGCCGCACGCACGTCCCGGGTCCCCGGGTGAGGGGTGTAACAGTCCGTTCTACCGGATCGCTCGAGGTGGGGACGAGGGGATTGTCAGGGTGCCGAGCGAAACATCGGGTGAATCGGGTCGGCGTGCGCCGTTCCGGCCGCGCCCCGGGCGCCGCTCCCACGCGGTACGACCTGCGGAGACGCGGGGCGACCGCCGTGACGCCGGGGAGTCGTCGACCGTCCGTGATCCTCGTCTCACCGATCGACGCGCGAACGACGGCGCGTTCCTCCCCGGGGCCCCGGCCCCCGGGGTCCGGTCCGGGGCCGGACGAGGGGC
>NZ_VKHT01001006.1 GCF_014141535.1 Streptomyces alkaliphilus
GGCTCCGGTGGGGTGTGCAGGGCGAGCACCGGGCCTCCGGTGGAGAGCGCCTCCAGCGCCAGGCGCTCGTCCCCCGCGGAGTTCACGGGGGCGGTGGGCACCCCGGCGGACCCGGCACCGGCGGTGTCGGCGGCGGGTCCCGCCCCCGGGGCGGCCCTCTCCTCGGTGGCCGCCCGCAGATACTCGGACACCCGCTTGACCAGGTCGGTGATGAGCGAGGCCCGCCACACCGACCAGGCCGCGGGGCCGGTGGCCAGGGCGTCGGCCTCCGTGAGGGCGTGCAGCAGTTCCAGGGTGTCGACCCCGCCGACGGCGTCCGCCACGTGCTCCACCGTCGCCGGGTCGTCCAGGTCCCGGCGGGTGGCGGTGTCCACCAGCAGCAGGTGATGGCGGACCAGGCGGGCCAGCACGTCGGTGTCCTCGGGGCCGAAGCCGATCCGGGCGGCCATGTCGCGCGCGATGGTCTCGCCCGCCACGCTGTGGTCACCGGGCCAGCCCTTGCCGATGTCGTGCAGCAGCGCGGCCACCAACAGCAGGTCCGGGCGCCGCACCCGGCGGGTCAGCGCGGAGGCCCGGACGGCGGTCTCCACCAGGTGACGGTCCACCGTCCAGCGGTGCACGGGATTGCGCTGCGGCCGGCAGCGCACCCGTTCCCAGTCCGGGAGGAGGCGGGTGATCAGGTCGGCGGCCTCCAGCGCCTCCCAGACCGGGACGGTGTCCCGCCCGGAACCCAGCAGGATGACGAACTCCTCACGGGCGTCCGCCGGCCAGGGCACCGGCAACGGCGCGGTGGCCTCCGCGAGGCGGTGGACGGCCGGAAGAGCGAGCGGCAGACCGGAGCGGGCGGCTGCCGCCGCGGCGCGCAGCGGCAGGACGGGGTCGCGGTCGGGGCGCGCGGTGCGGGCGAGCACCACCTCGCCGTCCTGCTCCACCACGCCCTCGGCCAACGGCAGGCGCTCCTCGGGGGTCCCGCGACGCCCCGGACGTCCGGCGAGGAGGCCGCGCAACCGTTGGGAGGGTCGGGTCCAGCCGGAACGGGAGCGCAGGACCCGCCCCACTTCGCGCCAGGTCACGTCGGAGGCGTAGGCGATGGTGCGGGCGGCCTCGTAGACGCGGCGCAGCAGGGCGTCGGCGTCCAGGAGGCCGAGGGCCTCGGCCACCTGCGGCTGGTCCTCCTGGGCGAGGCGGTCGGTGGCCCGGCCGGTGGTGAGATGGAGGGCGTCACGAACATCGAGGAGGGTGGTGCGGGCCTCCTCCAGACCCCGGCGGGGGGCGTCGGCCACCCAGGAGGCGGCGACGGCGCGCAGCGCGGTGACGTCCCGCAGGCCGCCCCGGGCCTCCTTGAGATCGGGTTCCAACAGGAAGGGCAGCTCACCGTGGCGGCGGGCCCGTTCCCGGCCCATCTGGTGAAGTCCGGGGAGTCGGGTGGGGGCGTCGGTGCGCCAACGGGCCGACAGTGAGGTGCGCAGTTCGGCGGTGAGGGTGTCGTCGCCGGCGATGTGGCGGGCGTCGAGGAGGCCGAGGTGGACCTTGAGGTCCTCGCCCGCCGTACGGCGCGCCTCGTCGAGGGTGCGCACCGAGTGGTCGAGGGCCAGACCCATGTCCCACACGGGGTACCAGATGCGTTCGGCGGTGGCGGCGACCGCCGCGCGGTCGGCCCGGCCGTCGTGGAGCAGAAGCAGGTCCAGGTCGCTTCGGGGGGAGAGTTCGCCACGTCCGTAGCCGCCCACGGCGACCAGCGCGCACCGGGGGCGGGCGGGGGCGC
>NZ_VKHT01001007.1 GCF_014141535.1 Streptomyces alkaliphilus
CTCCTGGGGTCTCCGGGAACGACCGGGTGGGACGGGACCGGCCCCCGGGGTCACCGGGGATCCGGGTCGGGAACGGGCGCCGCCCTCCCGGGGCGCGCGCCGGGGCGTGCGGGTCGTGCGGGTACATCGTGCGGGTACATACGGACACGGCGCCGCGCGGCCGGCCCCGACCGGGGACGGAACGGCACGGCGCCGGGTGCGACGGCGACAGGCTATGTCCCGGAAAGCCCCGACGGAAGCGTCCGCCCCCCCGGGACCACCGGGAAGCGGGACACCACGGAGCCGCGCGGAAGCCTTCGAAGCCTCGTCCTGCCCGACGAAGCGGACCCGCACGAAAGGCGGAGACCACGGAGCGACCGGCTCGGAGGAAGGCCGTTGGAGCCTCGACCCGGTGCGCCCATCCCTCCGCCGGCTCCACGGGAACGGCAGGGAGTGACTCATTCCCCCTCTGTCCAGTAGCGCTGAAGCCTGGCCAACGCCTCGTCCCTGTTCATACCCGCGACGGCCGTCTCGTCCAGACCCACACGGTGAATGAGGAGGTAAGCCACATCGGCTGGAAGCGAAGCGCGCGGAGGTTCGGGAGCCCCTCGATCCGGCAACACCCCCTCCCGAACACAGGTCCAGAACTTCTCCTCCGACACCTCCAGCTGATCCCGCAGGATGTGACGCCACATCGCAGCGCCGTAGACCGTGCGGTCCACGGGGTGGGAGATCCGTGTTCGCAGGGTTCGACCATCGTGCAGAACCAACTCGTGGACGATGTGATGCGTACCGGTACGCCCCCGCGCGTCTCGAACACGTGTCCATTGCTCGGTGCGACAGAAACGATCGTGGTTTTCCCGGTCGGGCCGAGGCCAGGTCACCGCTCGGTTCCCACCAACCACGCACGCAGCGACTCGTCGTCACTCAGGCCGATCAGTTGCACGAGACCCCAGTTGCCCTCGTGGTTGGGGACGGTGCGCAGGCGCTCCTGCCAGTCCTCGGCGTACTCACGCAACACCTCGACCATCTCCTCTATGGCGCTGTCGAGGGTTGCCCCATCGGCGGCCAGGGGGAGACCCGGAAGAAACACCGACCAACCACCCGCTTCGGCGACCACTTCCGCCCTTGAAGGGCAGACGGCCATCAGGTGGTGACGCAACCGCTCCGCGTCCACCACCGCCGCGTGCCCCGAATCCCGGCGAATGGTGGCCACCCGCCCCTCGTCGGCCGCGTCGAGGAGGTCCTTCAGGTGCGCACGCGCCCGGGTGTAGCTCTCGTAGCGCACCGCCGACATGGTGACCTCCTCGGTAGTCCTTCTCAGGGTGCACTCCGAGGCCAAGTACGTCAAGTACGTCAAGTACGTCAGGTACTCATCGTGTTTTCCGGCTCACTTCGCCCTCGGTTCCCTGCGCCTCCGCGCAGCGCCTTTCACAGGCTCCTCCGGGCCGCGCTGCCCGCCCCGGCGGGGCGGGCAGCCCGCCGGGCTCAGGAGAGGGTGTCGGCGGCGGTGGGGGAGCTGTCCTTGAGGAAGGTCGAGCAGCGCTCCCGCTCCTCGGTCTCCCCGATGGCGCCGGCGGCCCGGGCGAGGGCGTGCAGGGCGCGCAGGAAACCGCGGTTCGGCTCGTGCTCCCACGGCACCGGGCCGTGGCCCTTCCAGCCGCTGCGGCGCAGGGCGTCCAGGCCCCGGTGGTAGCCGGTGCGGGCGTAGGCGTAGGACTCCACGGGCCGACCGGCCTCGAAGGCGTCGTCGGCGAGCTGGGCCCAGGCCAGGGAGGAGGTGGGG
>NZ_VKHT01001008.1 GCF_014141535.1 Streptomyces alkaliphilus
CCCCCGATCCCGATCCCGACCCCGGCCGCCCGGACGCCGCGGCACTGCACGGTCCGGTCGTCGCCTGGTTCGCCGAGAACGCCCGGGACCTGCCCTGGCGGCGCCCGGAGGCCGGCGCGTGGGGCGTGATGGTCAGTGAGTTCATGCTGCAGCAGACACCGGTGGCCCGGGTGCTACCGGTGTACGAGGAGTGGATGCGGCGCTGGCCGCGCCCGGCGGACCTGGCGGCCGTCCCGCCGGGTGAGGCGGTGCGCGCGTGGGGGCGGCTGGGCTATCCGCGGCGCGCGCTGCGGCTGCACGCCGCCGCCGGCGCGATGACCGAACGGCACGGCGGCGAGGTGCCGACCGAGCACGCGCACCTGCTGGCGCTGCCGGGCGTCGGGGAGTACACGGCGGCGGCCGTGGCCTCGTTCGCGCACGGACGACGGCAGGCCGTGCTGGACACCAACGTGCGTCGGGTCTTCGCCCGGGCGGTGGTCGGCACCCGCTATCCGCCGAACGCGACGACGGCCGCCGAGCGGCGACTGGCCCGGGCACTGCTGCCGGAGGACGAGGCGACCGCGGCCCGGTGGGCGGCGGCGACCATGGAGCTGGGCGCGCTGGTGTGCACGGCACGCGCGCCGCGCTGTGGGGTGTGCCCGATCTCCGATCGGTGCGCGTGGCGGCTGGCCGGCTCGCCGGAACACCAGGGACCGCCCCGGCGCGGGCAGGCCTGGGCGGGCACCGACCGGCAGGTGCGCGGACGTCTGATGGCGGTGCTGCGCGAGTCGATGGAGCCGGTTCGGGCGTCGGTGCTGGAACGGGTGTGGGAGGACTCGGTGCAGCGCGAGCGCGCGCTGCGCGGCCTGTTGGCCGACAGGCTGGCGGAGCGCCTGCCGGACGGCCGCTACCGTCTGCCGGGAGCCTGAGCGGGCCCGGGGCCGCCGTCGCGGTCCGGGCACGCCCGGGCGCGCGGGGTCGGGACGCGCTCCCTCAGCCCGTCGGCCGACGGTCCGGCGCGGGCCCGCCGTCGGCTCCGGCGGTGGGGCGGTTCCCCTCCGGGTCCGTGTCCCCGGTGTCGGCCTCCCCGCCCGACTCCCGGGCGGCCGGGTCCCGCAGCTCCCGGGTCATCATCGTGGCCGGCCCCTCCTCCGCGATCCCGGCGGCGGCGTAGGCGGCCCGGGCGGGCAGGTTGTCCGGGTCGACCGCGACCCACATGCCGTGGCAGCCGCGCTCGTGGGCGAGGCGGCCCAGCGCCTCGACCAGTTCGCGCCCCACCCCCCGGCGCCGGTGGGCCGGATCCACGGCCAGTTCGTAGAGGAACAGCTCGGTGCCCTTGTCGGGATGGGTCAGCTCCATTCCGGTCACCATGCCCACGGGCACACCGTCGAGGGCGGCGATCAGCAGGTGGTGGGTGGGCTCGTTGAGGAAACGCTGGGCCCACTCGGGGCGCACCGGACCGTCGAACAGGTGGGCGGCGGCCATCACCTCGGCCGGTGACGTCGCCCGGCGTATCACGACCATGCGGGTACCTCCCCGTTCTCCGTCCCCCGTGGGTCACCCTACGACCGCCGGGCCCCCGGGGCGGGGCGTTCGGCGCACGGATCCGGAGTGGTGCGGATCACCCCGCCCCGGACTCCCGGCGGGCGCGGACGTGGCAGTCGGCGAGGTGGTCGTCCACCAGACCGCACGCCTGCATGAGGGCGTACGCGGTGGTGGGGCCGACGAAGCGCAACCCCTCCCGTTTGAGGTCCTTCGCCAGCGCGGTGGAGGCGGGGGTGACGG
>NZ_VKHT01001009.1 GCF_014141535.1 Streptomyces alkaliphilus
AGGGGGAGCGGGTGGGCGACGAAATTTTTTCGAGGTGGGTAAAAGTGTTTCGAGGACGTGTCGAAGGGGATAGCATTCATCGACATGGGAGCGCTCCCAAACCGGATACCCCACAGCCGGAAAACGGAGACCGCACAGTGAATCCTGAAACTCGCACCAAGGCGCTCGGATGGCGGGCCCGCCTCGCGGCGCTGTTCTCGGCCGCACTGCTCTGCATGATCCCCTGGGCCGAGCCGGCCGCCGCCCACGGCTCGATCGTCGACCCCGCCGCCCGTAACTACGGGTGCTGGCTGCGCTGGGGCCACGACCACCTGAACCCCAACATGGCCAACCAGGACCCGATGTGCTGGCAGGCATGGCGGGACAACCCCAACGCCATGTGGAACTGGAACGGCCTGTACCGCGACAACGTGCGCGGCAACCACCAGGCGGCTGTGCCCAACGGTCAGCTGTGCAGCGGCGGTAACACGGAGAACGGCCGCTACCGTTCGATGGACACCGTCGGGAACTGGCAGGCCACCGACATCGGCAGCAACTTCACCGTGCGGCTGTACGACCAGGCCAGCCACGGCGCCGACTACTTCCGGATCTACGTCACCCGCCAGGGCTTCGACCCCACCCGTCAGTCCCTGAACTGGAGTGACCTGGAGCTCGTCCGGGAGACCGGTCGCTACGCCCCGGCCCAGAACATCTCGATCAACGTCAACACCCAGGGTCGCAGCGGTCGCCACATCGTCTACACGGTCTGGCAGGCCTCCCACATGGACCAGACGTACTATTTCTGCAGTGACGTGAACTTCCGCTGATCCGGCGGGGTTCGCACCCACCCCTCACGCACCGACGCACCACGCCCCGGCCCCGGAAGGGCTCAGGCGAGGGATCGGCCGCTGTCGTCCCGGGCCGTGGTCAGCGCCCAGATGACGAAGCCGTAGAACGCGATCGCCACCACCGACCACAGCGGGTAGTACGGCAGGGACAGGAAGTTGGCGACGATCAGCACGGCGGCCACGACCACCGCCGCCATCCTCGCCCAGGTGGCCCCGCTGAAGAGGCCGAGCGCGACCGCGATCACCACGAGGCCGGCGATCAGGTGGATCCACCCCCAGGCCGTCAGGTCGAGGGAGAACGTGTAGTCGGCAGTCGCGACGAACACCTCGTCCGAGCCGATCGCCATCACGCCGCGCAGGGCGTCGAAGAAACCCCCGATCAGCATCAGCACGGCGGCGAAGAGGACGCCACCGGCGGCGAGGACCTCGCTGCGGGACGGAGCGGTGCCGCGTCCCGCGCGGCCGGTCTGTTCGGTGCGGGTGTCATGGGCCCCGCGGGTGTCATGAGAAGACGCCATGATTCGGCCTCCGATCGAAAGCGGTGGGCACCCCGCCCCGGCGGGTGGGGTGAGTTGCTGTCCTTCCGGCGCGGCCATGTCCGATTTGTGGTTATTCGTCTCCATGCTCACGCCTTCCCGGCATATCCGCCACGCGGGGGATCGGGTCCCCCGAACGGGTGCGGGAAGGAGGGGTTCCCGAACGGGCCGGTGAGCCCTCGCCGGGCGCCGGGGCCCGTACTTCAATGGGGTGAGGGGGCACCGGGTCGTCGGCGGGGCGACCCCGGACGGATGCGAGGAGCCGGGGATGGCACGGGCACCGGGAACCGGAGGCGCGGAACGGACCGGGTTCGGCGGGTGGGCGCGCCGGTACGGGGAGACGGCGACGCTGGGCACGGCCGTGGCGGCCCTTCCGGTCGGGGCGGTGCTGTGGGGGGC
>NZ_VKHT01000101.1 GCF_014141535.1 Streptomyces alkaliphilus
CGCCGGCACGGTACCGATGGCCGGGACCGCCCGGCACGGGGGCGCGTACGGTCCCGATCGCGCCGATCCTCCCCGCCCACCCGGTCCCGTCCGGGGCCCGGAGGACGGCCCGGCGGCGCCGAACGGGCCCCGTTCCGGTGGCTCCGCGCGGCCACCCGTCGACGGCGGCCCGGACCCGGTGTCCTCCGCCGAACCTCCCGCGCCCCCCACCGGTCGGGCCGCGATCGTCAGCGGCCTGTGGCCTCCCCGAATCACCCGGGCACAGTTGACCGTCGCGGCCCTGCTCTTCGTGCTGGGGCTCGGACTCGCGATCCAGGTACGGGTCGCGGGGGAGGACGCCACGCTGCGGGGGGCCCGCCCGGAGGATCTGGTCCGCATCCTCAGCGAGCTGGACGAGCGCACCAAGCGGCTGGAGGAGGAACGCACGGAGCTGGAACGGCTGCGCACGGAGCTGGAGACCGGATCCGTGCGGGCCGAGGAGGCACGGCGGCAGAACCGGGAGCGTGAACTGCAGTTGGGGATCCTGGCGGGTACCGTGGCCGCGACGGGCCCCGGTATCGAGATCACGATCACCGATCCCGCCGGCGCGGTGGGTGCCGATCACCTGCTGGACGCCGTGCAGGAACTGCGGGCCGCGGGGGCGGAGGCGATGCAGATCGACGGGGTGCGGATCGTCGCGGAGACGGCCTTCACCGACGCTTCGGACGGCACCGTCCTGGTGGACGGCCATCCGGTGGAGCGGCCCTTCCGTATCTCGGTGATCGGACGCCCCCGGGACCTGGAACCCGCGCTGAACATCCCCGGCGGGATGGTGCAGTCCATGGAGAAGGAGAACGCGACGGTGATCATCGAGCGGCCGGATGAGGTGGTCGTGGACGCCTTGCGGTCCGACGAGAGCCCTGACTACGCTCGGTCGTCATCCTGATCCGCAGAGGATTTGTTCCGTCGGTCCCGGGGCCACCGGGGATGTTCCGTCGGCCCCGGGGGAAACTGATCACATGTCACGGACGTTCCCCGGGTGACCGGGGTGACCAGTGAAGAGAGACCCGTGAGAGAGAATGGTTCCTCCGTCCCGCGGTGGGACGGAGGACGAGGTGCGAGGGGAATCGCCGGTGAGTTTTTTCGCTAAGTTGTTCGGCAGGCGTCAGGGCGGCTCCGAGCAGGCCGCGCGGCACCGCGCCGGCCGGCCGGGCGAGCCCCCTGCGGGTCGGTCGGAGGGCGAGAGCGGGCGGCCCCTGTTCCGTGACGAGGTCGCCGGGACGGCCGCCGGGGATGCCCCCGGCGGGATAGGTGCCGCACCCACGCGGGGATGCCCCCGTTGCTCGACCCCGAACCCGGCCAGCAGCCGGTTCTGCTCCCAGTGCGGAGCCCCGCTGAGGGCCGGTACGGGGGAGGGGTCCTCGGAGACCACCTCCACGATCTCGATCTCCGGCATCGAGGCCTACGAGGCCGAGATGACCGGTCAGAGCGCCGCCCCGTCGCTCTCCCCGGAGGCGCAGGCCGCGGTGGATGCCCTCCCGCCGGGCTCCGCCCTGCTCGTGGTGCGGCGCGGCCCCAACTCGGGCAGCCGCTTCCTGTTGGACAGCGACCTGACCACGGCCGGTCGTCACCCGGAGAGCGACATCTTCCTGGACGACGTGACCGTCTCCCGGCGGCACGTGGAGTTCCGCCGTCGACCCGAGGGCGGTTTCACCGTCTCCGATGTCGGCAGCCTCAACGGCACCTACGTCAACCGCGCACAGATCGACACGGTCGTCCTCACCACGGGGGACGAGGTTCAGATCGGGAAGTACCGGATGGTCTTCTACGCCGGCTGAGTCGGTGTCCCCGGCCCGGTCGTGCTCGACCGGGCCGGGTTTCCGGGGCGGATCGGGGTCCCGGAAAGCCGTTTCCGGCCGGCCTGCGACGGCGTGTCCGCCCATCGAGGGTGGGTTCGACTGTTCAAACCGGCCGGCCACGGCCTAGGGTTGCTGTGTGAACCAGCTCGATGTCGTCGGTGTCCGGGTCGAGATGCCCAACAACCAGCCGATCGTGCTCCTGCGCGAGGTCGGTGGGGACCGCTACCTGCCGATCTGGATCGGACCGGGGGAGGCCACCGCCATCGCCTTCGCGCAGCAGGGCATGACACCTCCCCGTCCGCTCACCCATGACCTCCTCAAGGACGTGGTGGAGGCATTCGGGGAGGAACTCGCCTCCGTCCGCATCACCGATCTGCGCGATGGGGTCTTCTACGCGGAGCTCGTCTTCGCCAGCGGTGTGGAGGTCAGCGCCCGTCCCTCGGACGCCATAGCGCTCGCCCTCCGCGTCGGCTCGCCCATCTACGGCAGTGACGGCGTGCTCGACGACGCCGGCATCATCATCGCCGACGAGCAGGAGGACGAGGTCGAGCGCTTCCGCGAGTTCCTGGACCAGATCTCCCCCGAGGACTTCGGTACCGGGAATCGCTGATCGCCTGCGACCGGCTCCGCTCCCCGCCGCCCCTCCCGGTGGTGTTTCCGGGACGGGAATCGTCACGCGGCGTGGCGATCGTTGACGCGCCCCCCGGGGGTGCCTAGCGTCGGTGGGGCATGTCCCGAACAGCGGATCGCCGTCGTCGTGTCCGCGGGGACCGCCGCGGTGGACGGGGAACGCCCCGAGGCGTCCCCCCGGCTCCGCGGCGACATGCAGAACGGAGGCGGGCGTGATTGGTAACGGCAACGGAAAGGCGGTGGGCGGGGTGAGGACCCTCCGCGGATCGTCCCTGTCCCGCTCCGTGCCCCGACCGGCGTTGCGGCGCACAGTGGTCGCCCAGGGGAGGAATCCCGAGCCGCCCCGGCGGGGGCCCGAGCCGGCCCCCGAGCTCGGCTATCGGGGGCCCAGCGCGTGCGCGGCGGCGGGCATCACCTACCGCCAGTTGGACTACTGGGCGCGTACCGGCCTGGTGGAGCCCTCCATCCGGCCCGCCCGGGGGTCCGGGACCCAGCGCCTGTACGGGTTCCGGGACGTGCTGGTGCTCAAGGTCGTCAAGCGGCTGCTGGACGCCGGTGTCTCCCTGCAGAGCATTCGGGCGGCCGCGGTGGTGTTGCGTGCGGCCGACCCCGCCGAGCTTCCGGGCATGACGCTGCTCAGCGACGGGGTGATGGTTCACCGCTGCTCCTCGGCCGAGGAGGTCACCGAACTGCTCCGGGACGGCCGTGGGGTCTTCGGCATCGCGGTGGACGCGGTGTGCTCGGACGTCCGTGCCGCCCTCGCCGAGCTCCCCGGGGAGCGGGTCGACACGGGAGAGCCCACCGACATCGTCCACCCGGACGACGAACTGGCGCGCCGCCGCCGTCGCGGCTCCTCCTGAGCCCACCTCCGGCCCCTGCCCTCGGGTCGGCCCCCGGAACCGGGGGCCGACCCGAGGGTGTCGGTACCCCGGGGGATACTCGAACGTACGTTCCCGCTCGGTGTTCCCCAACCCCGGGGAGCCGGGGCGCGGGACGGAATCGGCGAGGGACCGGCGAGGGACCGGTGAGGAGGTGCGGGCCCGTGCGGCGGCATCCCACCGTTCTGCACCTGGACATGGACGCCTTCTACGCCTCGGTGGAGCAGGCATCCAAACCCAGCCTGCGCGGTCGTCCGGTGGTGGTGGGCGGACTCGGCCCGCGGGGTGTGGTGGCCACCGCCTCCTACGAGGCCCGACGGCACGGGGTCCACTCCGCCATGCCCACCACCCGGGCCCGTCGGCTCTGTCCGCACGCCGCCTACCTCACCCCCCGTTTCACCTTCTACCGGGAGATCAGCGCGGTGGTCATGGACGTGCTGGGCGACCTCTCGCCACTGGTGGAACCGCTCAGCCTGGACGAGGCCTTCGTGGACCTGGCCGCCGGGCCCGCGCCCGCGGACGAGAGTGGCGCGCGCGCCATCGGTGAGGAGGTGCGCGCCCGTATCCGTGCCCGCACGGGCCTGACCGCGTCGGTGGGCCTGGCCGGTTCCAAAATGCTCGCCAAGATCGCCTCGGAGCAGGCCAAGCCCAATGGACTGGCGGTCATCCCAGTCGGTGCCGAGCGCGCCTTCCTGGAGCCCCTGCCGATCCGTATCCTGCCCGGCGTGGGGCCGGTGACCGGGGACACGCTGCGCCGGGCGGGCATCACCACCGCCGGTGACGCGGTCCGCGCCGGGGAACAGGAACTGATCCGCCTGTTGGGCCGGGCCCACGGCATCGCTGTCCACACCATGGCCACGGGTCGCGACGAGCGCCCCGTGGTGGCGGAACGGGACGCGAAGTCGATCTCGGCCGAGGACACCTTCGACGAGGACCTCACCGATCGCGCCCGGCTTCACACCGAGACGCTCCGACTGGCCGACCGGGCGGTCCTCCGCCTGCGGGACGCCGGTCGTTCGGCGCGTACCGTGGTGCTGAAGATCCGTTTCCACGACTTCACCACGCTGACCCGGTCGGAAACCCTGCGCGGTGCCACCGACGACTCCCTCGTGGTGCGGGAGTCCGCCACTCGGCTACTGACCGCCGTCGGCGTCGGCGAGGGCGTCCGACTCCTGGGCGTGGGGCTCACGGGGTTGACCGGCTTCACGCAGGAGGATCTCTTCTCCCTGGTGGGGGTGGACCGTTCGGGCGACCGCGCGGCCTCCGGGTCGGCGGGCGTTTCCCGTCGTGGGGAGGACGTCGAGATCCCCGACGTCCTCGGTGCCCCCGCCCGTCGTTCCCCGCCGGCCCACCCCTCGCCGAACGCCTCGACCCGGAAAGCCGGTACCGACGCGGCGGCCCCGCGGCCGGCTCCCGGCCGCGACGTCCATCACGCGGTGCACGGTCCCGGTTGGATCCAGGGCAGCGGCCTGGGACGGGTAACCGTACGTTTCGAGCGTCCGGATTCCCCACCGGGACGGGCCATCACACTGCGGATCGACGACCCGGCGCTGCGCGAGGCCGATCCCCTGCCGCTCCCCGCGGTCGGTCACCCCCGTGGATCGGTTCCCTCCCCGGTCGTGCCGCCGGACCCTCCCTCCGCCTCCGGCGGCGTCGGGGACTCCGCGGCCGCTCCGGGCGCGTCACCCGCCAGACGGCCGAAATCCCGGTCCTCGGGTGACGGGGCCGAACCGCCCGGCACATCCAGTCCGTAGTGCCGGTAGAGCTGGAGCTCCTGCTCCGGGGAGAGGTGGCGGCCGACCCCGAAATCGGGGGCCTCGCGCACCAGGGAGCGGTCGAAGGGCACGCGCAGTTCCTCGTCGATCAACTCGCTGGGCTCCAGGGGAACGAAGGCGTCCCGGCTGAACAGACCGGTGCGCACCGCGGCCCATTCAGGGGTCCCGGTGGCGTCGTCGAGGTAGACCTCGTCCACGGTGCCGATGCGTGTCCCGTTGCGGTCCACGGCCCGTCGGCCGATCAATTCCCGGGGGTCGATGTTCGTGTGCACGTTTCCTCCACCTCATCCACCTCGTCGAGCCACCTCGTCGGTGCCGGCGTCCGGTCCGCGGCCCGGACGCCGGCACGGGCCCGGGACACACGTCCTCACCTCTTACCCAAAGGCACTTTCGTTCCGCCTGCCACTCGGGGGGCGCTGGTAGGATCGATTTCGGGTTGCCGACCTCGTGCGGGAGAGTCCGTCGGAGCGCGACTTCGACGGCGCCGAAGGAGCAAATCCTCCCCGGAATCTCTCAGGCCCCTGTACCGCACGGGCGAAACCACTCTGGAAAGCAGCGCGCGCGTCGGGATCGCCGTCGATCCCCCGCCCCGCTCACCGAAGGGGAAAGCCGCCGGGCCCCGGTCCGGCCGGTGAAGCTCTCAGGTCGCGAGTCGTCGTGATGACAGAGGGGGAGGCCGCGGGCGCCCGACCGGGACGCCCGGAGGTCCGGACCAGGAGGCCCCGCATGTCCCAGCCGGCAGACCGGCCGTCGCCCGCCCTCGCCGATCTCGAGCGCGGAACCCCCTTCGCCGCGCGGCACATCGGACCCGACGACGCCGAGCGCGCCAAGATGCTCGACGCCGTCGGCCACGACTCCCTCGACGCACTGCTGGACGCCGCGGTCCCCGCGGTGATCCGCTCCTCCGAGGCGCTCGCGCTGCCCGCCGCCCGCACCGAGGCCGAGGTCCTGGCGGAACTGCGCGAACTCGCCGACCGCAACCGCGTCCTGCGCCCCATGATCGGTCTGGGCTACCACGGGACCGTCACCCCCGCGGTGATCCGCCGCAACGTCCTGGAGAATCCCGCCTGGTACACCGCGTACACCCCCTACCAGCCGGAGATCTCCCAGGGCCGTCTGGAGGCCCTGTTGAACTTCCAGACGGTCGTCTCCGACCTCACCGCCCTGCCCGTCGCCGGCGCCTCCCTGTTGGACGAGGGGACCGCCGCGGCCGAGGCCATGGCGTTGTCGCGCCGCGTCGGGCGCGCGTCCTCCGACGTCTTCGTCGTCGACTCCGAGAGCCTCCCGCAGACCCTGGCCGTTCTGCGCACCCGGGCCGAACCCCTCGGCATCGAGGTGGTCGTGGCCGACCTGGCCGAGGGCCTGCCCGGGGAGATCACCGAGCGCGGGTTCTTCGGTCTGCTGCTGCAGTACCCCGGCGCCTCGGGCGTGGTCCGGGACCCCCGCCCGGTGATCGAACACGCCAGGGAACTGGGGGCCGTGGTCACCGTCGCCGCCGACCTGCTGGCCCTCACCGTGCTCACACCGCCCGGAGAGCTGGGCGCCGACATCGCGGTGGGCACCACCCAGCGCTTCGGTGTGCCGATGGGCTTCGGCGGCCCGCACGCCGGCTACCTGGCCGTGCGCGACCGGCACGCCCGCAGCCTGCCCGGCCGCCTGGTGGGCGTCTCCCGGGACGCCGACGGCCGTCCCGCCCACCGTTTGGCACTGCAGACCCGCGAGCAGCACATCCGGCGGGAGAAGGCCACCAGCAACATCTGCACCGCCCAGGTACTGCTCGCCGTCATCGCCGGTTTCTACGCCGTCCACCACGGTCCGGAGGGACTGGCCACCATCGCCCGCCGCGCCCATCGCATGGCCGCGTCGTTGGCCGCGGGGTTGCGGGCCGGGGGCGTGGAGGTGGTCCACGAGGCCTTCTTCGACACCGTCACCGCCCGGGTCCCCGGTCGGGCCGACGAGGTGCTCGCAGCAGCCCGGGAGGCCGGGATCAACCTGCGCCGTGTCGACGCCGACCATGTCGGCGTCGCCTGCGACGAGACCACCGATCGTGCCGACCTCCTCGCAGTCCTGGCCGCCTTCGGAGCCCCCCTCGACCCGGCCGACCCCCGTGCCCTCGACGAGCTCGACGCGCGGACCCCCGACGCGCTCCCCGGCGACCTCTCGCGCACCGGCGGGTACCTCGCCCACCCCGTCTTCCACGAGCACCGTTCCGAGACCGCCCTGCTGCGCTACATCCGACGGCTCGCCGACCGTGACTACGCCCTGGACCGGGGCATGATCCCGCTCGGTTCCTGCACCATGAAGCTGAACGCCGCGGTCGAGATGGAGCCCATCACCTGGCCCGGCTTCGCCGACCTGCACCCCTTCGCGCCGGCCGACCAGACCGAGGGGCACCTGGCGCTCATCCGCGACCTGGAGGGGCGTTTGGCGGAGATCACCGGTTACGACCGGGTCTCCCTCCAGCCCAACGCCGGCTCCCAGGGGGAACTCGCCGGCCTGCTCGCGGTGCGAGCCCACCACCGGGCCACCGGTCAGGGACGACGCACGGTGTGCCTGATCCCCTCCTCCGCCCACGGCACCAACGCCGCCAGCGCCGTCATGGCCGGCATGGAGGTGGTGGTGGTTCGCACCGGGGACAACGGCGACATCGACACCGAGGACCTGCGGGCCCGCATCGCCGAACACCGTGACCGACTCGCGGTGCTGATGGTCACCTACCCCTCCACCCACGGTGTCTTCGAGGAGAACATCGGCGACATCTGCGCCGCCGTCCACGATGCCGGTGGACAGGTGTACGTCGACGGCGCCAACCTCAACGCCCTCGTCGGTCTCGCCCGACCGGGGCGGTTCGGGGCGGACGTCTCGCACCTGAATCTGCACAAGACCTTCTGCATCCCGCACGGTGGCGGTGGTCCCGGGGTGGGACCGGTCGCGGTCCGCGCCCACCTGGCGCCGTACCTGCCCAACCACCCGCTGCGGCCGGACGCGGGCCCGGAGACCGGTATCGGTCCGATCTCCGCCGCCCCCTTCGGGTCCGCGGGTATCCTGCCCATCTCCTGGGCCTACCTGCGGCTGATGGGACCGGACGGACTGCGCCGCGCCACCGGAACCGCGGTTCTGGCCGCCAACTACATCGCCCACCGGCTGCGGCCGCACTTCCCGGTGCTCTACACCGGTCCCGGTGGTCTGGTCGCACACGAGTGCATCGTGGACGTGCGCCCGCTGACCAGGGTCACCGGCGTCACCATCGATGACGTGGCCAAGCGACTCATCGACTACGGTTTCCACGCCCCGACCATGTCCTTCCCGGTGGCCGGGACCCTGATGATCGAGCCCACCGAGAGCGAGGACCTCGCGGAGATCGACCGCTTCTGTGACGCCATGATCGCGATCCGGCAGGAGATCGAACGGGTGGCCTCCGGTGAGTGGCCGGTCGACGACAACCCCCTGCGCAACGCCCCGCACACCGCGGCGCAGTTGGCGGGGGAATGGCCGCACCCGTACTCGCGGGCCGAGGCGGCCTTCCCGGGCGGGACCGACCCGGCCGACAAGTACTGGCCGCCGGTGCGGCGGATCGACGGTGCCCGGGGTGACCGCAACCTGGTCTGCTCCTGCCCGCCGCCCGAGGCGTACCGGGGCTGAGGTCCGGCCGTCGGAGCTCCGTACCACGACCGGGATCGTGGTACGGGGCGCGCACCGGGGCGCGTCGGATGCGGCCGAATCACGAGGGCCGGATCCGGCCCCGGCGGGCCGACGAGGGGTGTGACGACCGGTCGCACCCCTCCCGCCGGACCC
>NZ_VKHT01001010.1 GCF_014141535.1 Streptomyces alkaliphilus
GTTGTTTTTTTTCCAGCAGAAGACCGCATACGCGATATATGCAAGTCGCGGGGGCTCGGAGATGTGTATAAGAGAGAGCCGTGGGGGGGCTCGCTGGTCAGGGGGGCGGACACCGGACCTCCGTAGCCCGCGCCGTCGAGGCCGGACTCGGGGCCGGAGAGATCGGAGAGGTCCAGCTCACCGGTGTCGTCCCACAGTTCGGGGACCTCGGGTTTGACGGGCTCCCCGTCGTCCCGTCCGGCGGGCTGGGCGATGAGGGCGGGGGGAACCTGTTCGGTGGCTGCGGGCACGGGGTTCTCCATTCGGGTGGTGGACAAACGACCCGGAGTGAGGTCTACCCCGAAGCACTCACGGCATCACACCGAAATCCTCTCGGAACGGGGAAGGTGGGGCGGCTCACGCCGGGACACGACGCAATATGTGGTGTTGTCGCCCCCGACGACGGTGGTTCTTGCGGACCGGGGGCCGTGACCACCGTAACCTCTCCCGTGGCACCGGGTGCCGGGTTCGCACACCACGTCACCTTTTTTCCGCATACCCCACATGCCCCATATGCCCCGCACACTCGATATACCCGGCATGACCGACACATCCGGTACGCCCCGCACGACCCGTGGGTTCCGGGGACGAGGGACGGGCCCTCCCGGGCTCCGACTCCTCCCGCTCACCACGGCCCGCGCGTCCCGTCGCCCGCCTCCCCGTCGCCGGCGACGCCCCGTACCCGTTTCCGGGCCGTCGGGGTCGGCACCCGTCCCCGGACGGCCCGTGGGACGGCCGACCGGCTACCGGCACTCCACGACGGGCGCCTCCTCCCCCACGCCGTACGGCCGCAGATACGGAAGCCACCGCGGGTCGCGGTGGCCGGTTCCGATGATGCGCCAGGCGAGGCCCGACGGCGGGGCGGGCTGATGCCGCAACCGCCAGCCGAGTTCCGCCACGTGGCGGTCGGCCTTGACGTGGTTGCAGCGGCGGCAGGCCGCCACCACGTTCTCCCAGGCGTGTGCCCCGCCCCGGCTGCGCGGGATGACGTGGTCGACGCTGGTGGCGACGCCCCCGCAGTAGGCGCAGCGGCCCCCGTCCCGGGCGAAGAGCGCGCGACGGGTGAGCGGCACGTTGGCGCGATAGGGGATCCGGACGAAACGTTTGAGCCGCACCACGCTGGGCGCGGGGATCTGCGTGCTGGAGCTGCGCATGAGGAGGCCGGAGTCCTCCAGGCTGACCGCCTTGTCGTGCAGCAGCAGGATCAGGGCTCGCCGGACGGGCACCACGCCCAGCGGCTCGTACGAGGCGTTGAGAACCAGGACATTCGGCACAGCCGGCCTCCGTTTCCGTCGGCGGCGCGTGGCTCGCGCCGGGACGATCAACCACAGTGTGTCCCGACCCCGGGGGACGGCGCCACCACGATCGGGAATGTGTCGAGGGACACAAGTCGGACACGACCGCCGCGCGATCCGGGTGTCGGGGCCCGGTCGTCGTGTCCCGACAAATCATTTCCCGGGAAGAGGGCCGTTCTCCCCTGCCGGCCGGATACGGCCCGGTCACGGCTGTGCGGTCACCCTTCACCGGAGTCTTCCCCCGCCGCCCGCCGGGGCCGGCGCGGCGGGCCCGGCGGGGCTCGGGGTGGAGGCCGTCCGGGTCCGCCGGGCCGGCCGGATCATCACGCTCCGGCGTCGGGGACGCGCCATCCGGTCACCGTCCCCGGGCCCCTGCCCGGGCCCGCGGTTACCGTTGGCGGGGTGCGAGCGCTCCACCCCCACCT
>NZ_VKHT01001011.1 GCF_014141535.1 Streptomyces alkaliphilus
AATGGTGAGTGATGGCCGGAGCCCGGGGCTCCCCCGGGCTCCGGCCATCACTCACCATTCGCCCCTCCATGGGGCTTTTGCCCGGGTGGCCACCCGACTCGTGCGCCGTCCCTACTTCGGACGGACCGGCACCGCGTGCCGGGACCGGGGTCCGCGACCACCATGACGGGGAACGGAGCGGCGCACGGAGGCCCACCGACCTCCGGGGCGCCGCGCCGGCGCGCCCGGGGGAGCCCCGGGCGGTCACCGCCCGGCCGCGGTCGCCCCGCGGCCCCGGGACAGGAGGTGCCATGGCCACATCCGAGGACACCGGCGCGCCGGGGGAGCGGCCGGACACCGCGTCCGACCCCTCCTCGCCGGCCGGCGCCGTCACCACCCGGGCCGTCCTGCTGATCATCGGGGTGCTCACGCTCCAACTCGCCTTCGTCCTGTCCTACGTCGGCGCCTTCCACAACCCCGTACCGCGCGACATCCCCATCGCGGTGGCGGCACCCGAACAGCAGCGACAGCAGATCGTCGGACAACTGGAGGACCTGCCCGGCTCACCGCTGGATCCGGTGCGCGGCGTCGACGACGCCGACGCCGCCCGCGACCTGATCGAACGCCGGGAAGTCGACGGTGCCCTGGTCGTCGGCGGCGACGGAACGGACACCCTGCTGGTCACGACCGCCGCCGGCGGAGCACTCGCCCCCGCGCTGGAGCGGGTGCTCGGGGCGGTGGCGCGGGAGACCGGCCGGGAACTGCGCACCGAGGACGTGGTGCCCGCCGACGCCGGCGACAACAACGGCCTGACCCCCTTCTACCTGGTGGTCGGATGGTGCGTGGGCGGCTACCTGTGCGCGGCCGTCATGGCGGTCAGCGCCGGGGCGCATCCCTCCAACCCGCCCCGGGCGGTGGTGCGCCTGGCGGTCCTCGCGATCTGCGCCGTGGCCTCCGGCATCGGCGGCATGCTGATCGTCGATCCGGTGCTGGGTGCCCTGCCGGGGTCACCGATCGCCCTGGCCGCCCTCGGCGCGCTGCTCGTCTTCGCCACCGGGGCCGCCACCATGGCGCTCCAGGGGCTGGTCGGCGTCGTCGGGGTCGGGTTGGCGATCGCCCTGGTGGTGGTGCTCGGCAACCCCAGCTCCGGCGGCGCCTACGCCCCACCACTGCTGCCGCCCTTCTGGCGGGACATCGGCCCCTTCCTGCCACCGGGCGCCGGCACCTCGGCGGTGCGTTCGCTGGTCTACTTCGACGGGAACGCCATCGGGGGGCCGCTGCTGGTGCTGATCCTGTGGGCGGTGGTGGGCGTGGTGATCGCGGTCGGCGCCGCCGTCCTCCGGACGACGCTGCGCGCGGGAGCCCCCTCCTCCCGGAGGGTCCGCCGGCCGTCCTGATCACGGGTGTCGCCGACCGGGCGCGTTTCGACGATCACCGGGCGCGCTCCCCGGTCGACCCGCCGCCCGGCGGCGGGTCGACCGGAAGGTGCATGCGCAGGGCGAGGAAGAAGTCCACCCGGTCCTCCCACCGGGTCGGATCGCGCCCGGTCAGCTCCCCGATCCGCCGGATCCGGTAGCGCAGGGTGTTGACGTGCACGTGGAGACGGTCGGCGCACCGGCTCCAGGAACCGTCGCTCTCCAGGAAGGCCCGCAACGTCGGCAGCAGCTCCGTGCGCCGGCGCCGGTCGTGGGCCAGCAGCGGATCCAGCAGCCGCGCGGTGAAGGCGCGCCGCACCTCGGCGGGGACGAACGGCAGCAGCAGCACGTGCGAGGCCAACTC
>NZ_VKHT01001012.1 GCF_014141535.1 Streptomyces alkaliphilus
CGCGGGCCGGGTCGGGGTCGGGGTCGGCGGTTCCGGCACCGGGTGCCGGTGCCCCCGCCGATCGGGCCGGTCACCCGGGTGACCGGTTCTCGGCGAACGGCGCGGTGCGGGAGGAGGCGCCCCGGCCCGTGCCGGTCCCGGTGACGCGCTTCCCCGCGCCACCGGCGGCGCCGACCGGGCGGTCCTCCCTCCCGCACCCCCGGGGGAGCCGCGGTCGGTCCGCCGCCGAAAGCTTCGGTCGATCGCTCCGGAAAGGGGAAATTCACCCCGGGAGGGGAAACCCGATATCCCGGCGCGAATTCCGGGCCGCCGCGTCGTCCGGCATCCGGACACCCCGTCGTCGATCCGCCGGCCCCCGTTTCCCACCTGCCCGCCGGCGGCCGCCCGTCGCGCCCCCTCTGCTTCACGGATCAACCAACGGCGTCAACAGAGAGGTTGGAAAGTGATCACCGGATTGTCATGACATGCCGTCATCGAAATTTCCATGCCTCACAGGACCGACACGTATCACGCGAGTTGGACACTTTCGACACAAATGCAGACCCAAAGCGATCGACAACTCACCTATAGTGTTCCCGACTTGAACGTAGGTCCGAGTCCGCCCCGGTGGGCGCGGCCCGCTCGTCCCCAAGGACCCGATAGATGACAGCGCACATACCGCCGGTGCGACGGTGGACGGAGCAGCCTCCGCTCAGACGCACCCTGCTGGTCCTGCTGGCGACCCTCGTTCCGACCGCCGCCATCGGCCTGTGGGGGGTGTACGCGGCACCGGAGTCCTTCCGCGTCCCCCTCGCCTGGGGGGCCGGGGCCGGCGTCCTCGCGCTCTGCGTCACCGCCGCCCTCGCGCTCCGGTTCCGCGACCGCACGGAACTGCTGCGCGAACGTGTCCGGGAACTGGAGGCCGCCGAGCGCCGACTCTCCGAGGAACACGTGCCGGCCCTGGTCACGCGACTGCGCGAGAGCACCTCCGCCGACACCGCACTGGCCTCCATCGAGCAGCCGGAGAGCCCCGCGCAGCGGGCCGTGCTCCGCCACTTCGCCGAGGAGATCGGCCGCAGCGAGACCGCCCGTGCCTCCGCGATGTCCGCCTGCGCCAACGCCGCCGGCCGGATGCAGGCCATGGCCACCGGCATGCTCGCCGACCTGCGCGCCATGGAACACCGGCACGCCGACCCCGACGTGCTCACCGACCTGCTGCACCTGGACCACCGCACCGCCCAGGCCGGCCGGCTCGCCGACAGCATCGCCGTCCTCACCGGTGCCCGCTCCGGACGCCGGTGGGCCAAGCCGATCGTCATGGAGAGCATCCTGCGCGGCGCGATGGGCCGCATCGCCGGATACCAGCGGGTGCGGCTGCACTCCAACACCGATGTCGCGATCGCCGGCCACGCCGCCGAGGGCATCATGCACGCCCTGGCCGAACTCCTCGACAACGCGGCGAACTTCTCGCCGCCGACCGCCGAGGTCCACGTCTACGTGGAGGAGGTGCCCGCCGGCCTCATCATCACCATCGAGGACAGCGGTCTGGTGATGAGCGAGACCGCGCTGCGCCGTGCCGAGCGCGCCGTCTCCTCGGACCCCCGGGACCTCACCACCCTCTCCGGCACCCGGCTGGGCCTGGCGGTCGTCGGTCGACTGGCCCGTAAGCACGGCCTGTCGGTCTCCTTCCGCCCCTCCGCCCGCGGTGGCACCGGCGCCCTGGTGCGCATCCCCCAGGAGCTCATCACCCGGCCGCGCACCACTCCCGCGCCGGCCCT
>NZ_VKHT01001013.1 GCF_014141535.1 Streptomyces alkaliphilus
GGACGGGAACGGACAGCGCTGTGGGTGGATCGGTCCCTGCCGGCCGATACCCGGGTGGTGGGCGCGCGTCGCCTGCGCGGTGGTTGGACCTCGGAGATGTGGCATCTGGAGACGGTCGACGCGGAGGGGACGCCGAACGCTCCGAACGGGGTGGTGCTGCGTTCCTTCGTCCGGGAGTTCTTCCGCAGGCACGCCCCCGGGCTGTTGGAGCGCGAGGCGCGGGTCCTCGACCTGCTCGCGCCCGGCCCGGTGCCGACGGCCCGTCTCCTGGCCGTCGATCCGACCGGTGGGCATGCCGACCACCCGTCCCTGTTGATGACGCTCCTGCCCGGCGGGCTGCGTCTCGGGCAGTCCGCCGGCGAACCCCCGGCCCACATCGACCACCGCGTCCGGTCGCTCGCCCGGCAACTGGCGGACATCCACCGCTTCGAGCCCGCCCCCGCCGACCGTCCCCGGACCTGGCAGGCGTGGACCACCGCCGACCGGGTGCGGCTCCCGGCCGACCCGGGCCGGCCGGAGGTGTGGCGACGCGCGGTGGAGCTGATCCGGCGCGAGGCGCCGGCCCCGGGGACGTACCGGCCGTGTTTCCTGCACCGTGACTACCACCTCGGCAACGTGCTGTTCTCCGGGCCGCCGGGAGGGGAACGGATCACCGGCGTGGTGGATTGGGTGGAGACCTCCACCGGGCCCGCCGACCTCGACGTGGCGCACTGCTCCGCGTCCCTGGCCCTGCTGCACGACGCGGACACCGCCCTCGGCTTCGCCGACCACTATCTCCGGGAGGGGGGTCGGGACCTCGCGGCGAACCCCGCGGATCGGCTGTACTGGTACCTGCTGGACGCCCTCGCCCTCGCCCCCGACGCGGAGAAGGTCGCCACGGCCTGGCGGGGGGCCGGCCGCCCCGACCTGACCCCGGAGCGGGCCGGGGTCCGACTGGAGGAGTGGCTCGTGGCACTCCTGGAGCGGTTCGACCGATGAGGGCCCCGGGGGCGGGGCGGATCGGGAGACGGGCGACGACCGGGTGAGGAAAGGGTGAGGGCGTGACCGACACCGACGCGGTGACGGAGGGGGCCGGGAACACCGCCGATCACACGCCCGACGGCGCGACCGTGGGCGGGCACGGGGGAGAGCGGGGCCGGAGGCCGGTCCCGGAGAGCCTGGACAGCCTGGAGGGCCTCGCGCTGGGTGACGCCTTCGGTGAACGCTGGCTCCACACCTCCCGTCCCCGGGAGCGGGCCGTCGCCGAGATCGCCCGGCGGGAGCCGCCCTCCGAGTCCCCCTGGTGCTGGACCGACGACACCGCGATGGCGGTGAGCGTGCTGCGGGTGCTCCACGAGCACGGCGAGGTGGTGCCCCACCGGCTGGCGGCGTTCTTCGCCGAGTCCTTCGCCGCGGACCCCCACCGCGGGTACGGGTCGGGGATGCACCGGTTGCTGCCGGAACTGGCGATCGACCCCACCGCCTGGCCGGTCGCCTCCCGCCGGCTGTTCGCCGGGGAGGGCAGCCTCGGCAACGGTGCCGCGATGCGGGTGGCGCCCCTCGGCGCCTGGTACGCGGGGAATCCGGCGTCCGCGGCGGGGGCCGCCGAGCTCTCCGCCCGCGTCACCCACGCCCACGCCCAGGGCGTGGCGGGGGCGGTGGCGGTGGCCGTCGCGGCGGCGATCCTCGCCGCGCGCGACGCGACCGCGCCCACCGGCGGGGAACTGTTGACGGTGGTGGCCGGGCACCTGCCGGCGGGGGAGGTGCGCGAGGGGG
>NZ_VKHT01001014.1 GCF_014141535.1 Streptomyces alkaliphilus
CACCCCTCCCGCCGGGGGATGCCGCATACGGATGCGGCCCGGCGAACCCCTGCTGGTGGAGGGGCCGGTCACCGTGGAGTTGCCCGACGGACGGGTCGTCACCTCCGATCGGATGACGGTGGCGATCTGCGTGTGCGGGCGCAGCGCCCGTCACCCGTGGTGCGATGCCAGCCACCGGGACACCCGCCCCCGGTGCCCCGGTGAGGAATGATCACAGGGCGGGGCGGACGGGGTCGCGCGGGCGCCCTCAGGCGCGGGAGCGTTGGGTGACCACGACGCAGGCCAGGACGACCACCGCCGTGAGGGGTGCCGAGGCGGGGAGCCGCTCCCCCATCAACAGCACCGCCCACACCAGGGTGAGGAGCGGTTGGGCGAGCTGGAGTTGACTGGCCCGGGGCACGCCGATCAGGGCCATGCCCCGGTACCACAGGACGAAGCCGCCGAACTGCGACACGACGGCGAGGTAGAGCAGGCCGGCCGGCGCCCCCGGCCCGGGGTCCACGGGTTCGACCGCCAGCCCCCCGACCGTCACCGCGGCGGAGACGGGCAGCGCCGCGACGACCGCCCAGCCGATGACCTGCCAACCCGGCAGGTGCGAGGCGAGCCTGCCACCCCGGGCGTACCCGGCGGCGGCCGCCAGGACCGCGGCGAAGAGGTAGCCGTCCCCGGGGGTCGGTGGTCCCCCGGCCCGTCCGAGGGTGAAGGCGACGACCGCGGCGGCCCCGATCCCGGCGGCCGTCCAGAAGGTGCGCGAGGGACGTCCGCCGGTCAGGAGCGAGGAGATGACGGCGGTGGCCAGGGGCAAAACCCCGATGACCACCGCGGAGTGTCCGGTGTCGGAGGTCCGCAGGGCCAAAGCGGTGAACAGCGGGAAAGCGATCCCGCAACCGCCGGCGACCGTCAGCAGGTCGGGCAGGTGTCGACGTTCGGGCCGGGGGACCCGGGCCGCCAGCAGACAGGCCGCCGCGAGGAGACCCGCCAAAAGGCCGCGCACGCCGGTCACCGTCCAGGGCCCGAAGCCCTCCAGCGCCATGGCGGTGGCGGGAAAACTCAGCGAGAAGGCCACGACGGCGAGGGCGGCCGGGAGGGTGCCGCCGGGGGCGCTCGTCGGAACCGTTATCGCCCGGAGGCGGGTAGCGCTATCCTGTGCTCTCATGAAACAGAGTAGCAGCGTGGAGCGACTCCTCGCCGAACTGCGCGAGGAGCTGAACCGCTACTCGGAAGGCGAGAAGCTGCCGTCCAGTCGGGAACTGGTGTCGCGGTACGGCGTGGGTCCGGTGACCGTCTCCCGCGCGATGTCCTCGTTGGCCGCCGAGGGGCTGGTCGTCCCCCGTCCCGGCGCGGGTGTCTTCAAGGCCGCCGCACGCCGCGCGGTGGTCCCCGCCGGTGATCTCTCCTGGCAGGAGGTGGCCCTGAGCGCGGACCCCCCGCAGGCCGCCGCCGACGTCGGCCCCCGAGGGGTGGACGCGAGTGGCCTGCTCGCCACCCTCGTCGCCCCCTCCCCCGAGGTCATCGACCTCAACAGCGGCTACCCGCACGCGGCCCTGCGGCCCGATCGTGCCCTGGCCGCGGCCCTCGCCCGGGCCGGTCGCAGGCCGGGGACCTGGTCCCGCCCACCGGTGGAGGGGTTGCCCGAACTGCGGGAGTGGTTCGCCAGGGACATCGGTGGGCCGGCCGGTTCGCTCGCCGCCTCCGACGTGCTGGTCTCAGGTGGGGGCCAGAGCGCGCTGACCACCGCCCTGCGGGCCCTCGCCC
>NZ_VKHT01001015.1 GCF_014141535.1 Streptomyces alkaliphilus
CCCGTCACCCGCACCCGGGCCGCGCGACGGGCCACCAGTCGCCCCCGGGCCCCGCCGGGCTCCCGGCACAACAGCGACAGGGTGGCCAGGTCCGGCCGCAGCTGCTCACTCACCTCGGCGGCCGCCCGTCGTTCGGCCACCGCGTCCTCCACCAGGCCCAACGCGGCGAGCCGGGCGGTGAGGCGGTCGGCGGCGTCCGGCCGCAGCCCCAGCCTGCCCGCCGCCCGGCGCAGTGTCGTCATGCCCCGTGTTCCGTCCAGCAGGGAGAGGAAGGACTCCGTCGGTCCGTCCACCGGCCGGAGCACCACGGCATGCGGGGGCGTGACCCCGTAGCGGACGGTCTCCCGGTCGTCCCACCCGCGCAGCAGCGCGGGCTTGATCATCGGATGCGGCTCCCGTGCCGACCGATCCGACTCCGCCGGCGCCGCGGCCCCCGACCGGGCCCGAACGGTCCGCCCGGCACGGCCCCGTCCGGACCCCGCGTGCCGGCGGGCCCCGGCCCTCGGTCGGGACGCCCCGGCCCTCGCCGCGGGAGCCCCCGGGAGCGCCTCACCCACGGGGGAGGCCCCCGCCGGTGTCCCGGGCGCCAACGTGACCCCGGCGGTCACGGTCATCACCGTCGTGGCCGCGGAGGGCGTGCCGGTGGCGGCCGCCGGTGCCGGCACCGGGGAGGCGGTGAGGTGCGCGGTGAGGGGCGGGCCCGGGGGCCCCGGCACGGTCGACGGTGGTGGGGCGCTCGTGGCCATGGGGACCCCCGGGGATCGTCGGACACCGGGCACGCGGGCACGCCCCGGCCGGCCGCGGTGACGCAAACCGCTCGCCGTGTCACACACTGTGCCTCAGGTCGCCGACATTCCGCTCACCCTTGTCCACAGGAGCCGGCGTTCGTCATATCGGCGGTGTGGCACAGCGGCCAGGCCGGTCGAACACCGCCTTCGGGTTCACCCGATGGGCGGCGTTCCCCGCGCCCCGGGCACCCGCCGGCCCGACTCCGGCCCCCGCTCCCGTGATCCCGTACGGGGAAACGGGTACGGTCCGGGGTGTGGCCCCCGATCCTCCCCGCCGAGCCGATCCCCTTCACCGCGCCGGTTCGCCGCGGCCCGACGCGAGTGCCCCGGCGGGGGAGCGCGCCGTGGACACCGGCCCGATCGAGGTGCGCCGCAGCACCCGCCGCCGGCGCACGGTCTCCGCCTATCGCGAGGGCGACCGCACCATCGTGTTGATCCCCGCCCGCATGACGGTCGAGGAGGAGAGCCGCTGGGTCGCCACGATGCTCGACAAGCTCGCCGCGCAGGAGGAGCGCCGCCGTCGGCCCCGGGCCGACCTCGAGGAGCGGGCCGCCCGGCTCTCCGAGCGCTACCTCGGGGGCCGCGCCCGCCCCGTCGCCGTGCGGTGGGTGGGGAACCAGAACACCCGTTGGGGCTCGTGCACCCCGGCCACCGGCACCATCCGACTCTCCCATCGCCTGCGGGACATGCCCGAGTACGTCCTGGACTACGTGCTGCTGCACGAGCTGGCGCACCTGCTGGTGCCGGGGCACGGACCGGACTTCTGGGCTCTGCTGGAGGCGTACCCCCGCACCGAGCGGGCCCGCGGTTTCCTGGAGGGCGTGGTGGCGGCCGAGCGTCTTCGCGGAACGGATGAGGGGGAGCCGACCCCGGGGTGATCCGCCCCTCCGGACGCCGGTTCCGACCGGGGGCCCGGGTCCTTCCGCGTCCCTCCCGGGTCGGTCTCACGCGGGGGCCGGGGG
>NZ_VKHT01001016.1 GCF_014141535.1 Streptomyces alkaliphilus
GGGCGGTGTTGGCGGGGTTTGTGCGTGGGTGGCTTCCGGGGTACATGGTTCCGGCGGCGTTCGTGGTTGTTTCGGAATTGCCGTTGTTGCCGAATGGGAAGGTGGATCGGGCTGCTTTGCCGGCTCCGGGGGCGGGTGCCGGTGGGGTGTCCTTCCGGGCTCCGGAGACCGTGGCGGAGCGGTTGCTGGCGGAGATCTGGGAGGAGTTGTTGGGGGTTACCGGTGTCGGTGCCGGGGATGATTTCTTCGCTCTCGGTGGTCATTCCCTCCTCGCCACCCGCCTCACCCACCGTCTGGGTCGGGCCCTGGACATCCGGGTGCCGCTCCGGCTGGTCTTCGAGCATCCCGTCCTCGCCGACCTCGCCCAACACCTCCCCACCGAGGGGGAGCGGCCGGTGGGGATCCCGATGATCGACCGCCTTCCGGAAGCGGACGGCACACTGGTGCTCCCTGCCTCCGTGGGTCAGGAACGGTTGTGGGTGCTGTGCCGTTTGGAGGAGGAGGCCAACCTCACCTACCACATCAGGGGCGCCGTCCACATCGAGGGCGCTCTGGACGTGGAGGCGCTGCGGACCGCGCTACTGCGTCTCACCCACCGGCACGAGGTTCTGCGCACCCGCTTGGACGAGGTGAGCGGAGAGATCCGCCAGTTGGTCTCGGCCGACGCCCTGGTACCCCTGAGCCGGGTCGCGACCCCCGACTGGGAATCGGTGATCGAATCGGAGACGCGGCGGGCCTTCGACCTCACCGCCGGGCCGCTGTGGCACGTCACGCTGATTCGCGCTGCCACCGACCACCACGTCTTCGTGATGGTCCTGCACCACGTGATCGCCGATGGTTGGTCCCTCGATCTCCTGCTGCGAGAACTCGCCGAGCACTACGCGACCGCGAGCAGTACCCCGGCCGTGGCGCCCCCACCGCCCGCCGGCGTCCAATACGCGGAGATCGCCCACCTACAGCGGGAGACGGCATCGAGCGAACTCGATTTCTGGCGCTCCCACATGGCCGGAGCCCCCTCACTCGACCTGCCCACCGACCATCCACGGCCCGCGCGACAGACCTACCGAGGGGACACCGTTCCCCTGACCCTGTCGGACGACGCCCTGGCCGCTGCGGCCCGGGGTGCCGACACCACCGCGTTCACCGTACTGGCGACCGCGCTGGTCATCGTTCTCGCGAAGCTCACCGGCCAGTACGACGTCACCATCGGTACCCCCTCGGCGGGCCGGGAGCACCCCGGTACAGCGGAGGTGGTGGGCTATGTCGTCGACACCCTGCCACTGCGGGTCCGTCTTTCGCCCGAGGGCACCCTCAAAGACGCACTGCACCACGTTCGGGACGTCGTCGAACGGATCCGCACGCACCAGCGTGTCCCGCTCGAGGAACTGATCCGGGAACTGCGGCCACCACGCGATCACAGCCGTACCCCGCTGTTCCAGGTCCTGCTCGCGATCAACGGAACTCCCCCCCGGTACGACCTGCCCGGCCTCCGGGTCCGCCCGGCTCCGATACCGATCCGCACTGTTCCCTACGACCTCGTCATCCAGGCGGAAGAACGCGACGGGCGGATCACCGGCCATCTGATCTTCAACACCGACCTGTTCGAGGCCACCACCGCGGAACTCATCGCCGAGCGACTGTCGGAAACCGTCTCCGCGTTGGCGGGTGATGTGGATGAGGTGGTGCGGGATGTGGGGGTGTTGTCGGTGGGTGAGTGTGTGCGGTTGGGGGGTGTGTCGGTTTCGTC
>NZ_VKHT01001017.1 GCF_014141535.1 Streptomyces alkaliphilus
GCCCGCACGTCCCCGTACCGCTTGCGCAGCCCCTCGACCGTGATAGCCGCATGACGGATGCGGCTATCACGGTCGAGGGGCTGCGCAAGCGGTACGGGGACGTGCGGGCGGTGGACGGCGTCTCCCTGGAGGTCGCCTCCGGCGAGTTCTACGGCATCCTCGGTCCCAACGGCGCCGGGAAGACCACCACCCTGGAATTGATCGAGGGCCTGCGCGAACCCGATGAGGGCACCGTGCGCCTGCTGGGAATGCCCTCCTGGCCCCGCGACCCCGACCTGCTGCGCCGCATCGGCGTCCAACTCCAGGCATCCGCCTTCTTCGAGAAGCTCACCGCCCGCGAGCAGATCCGCTCCTTCGCCTCGCTGTACGGGGTCTCCGCCGAGCGGGCCGACGCCATGCTGGAGACGGTGGGCCTGACCGGCAAGGCGGACGTGCGGGACACCGAGCTGTCCGGCGGACAGGCCCAACGCCTGTCGATCGCCTGTGCCCTGGTCCACGACCCCGAGCTGGTCTTCCTGGACGAGCCCACCACCGGCCTGGACCCGCAGGCCCGCCGCAACCTGTGGGATCTGCTGCGGGAGATCAACGGCCAGGGTCGCACGGTGGTGCTGACCACCCATTACATGGACGAGGCCGAGCTGCTGTGCGACCGGGTGGCGGTGATGGACGCCGGGCGGGTGCTGCGCGTCGGCCCGCCCCGGGAACTGATCGCGGAGTTGGGCGTGGCGAACCTGGAGGACGTGTTCCTCCGGTTGACCGGACGGGAGTACCGCGAGTGAGCGCGCTGACCAGCCTGTCGAAAGTGATGTTCCTGGGCCTGATCCGGGACCGCACCGCCGTGTTCTTCATGCTCGTGCTGCCGCTGCTGTTCCTGGTGCTGTTCGGCGCCCTCTTCCAGGGGGAGGGCGGTTCCCGCTCCACGGTCGTGCAGTACGGCGAGGTCACCGTCCTCGACGAGCTGGACGAGGAACACCTGGCCGCGCTCTCCGAGGCCCTGGTGCTGGAGCGGACCGGTGACCGGGAGGACGCGCTGGAGCGGCTGCGTGCCGGCGAGGTGGACGCGGTGGTCTGGGAGGAGACGCCGGGCACGCTGGAGCTGCGCTACTCGGCCGCCGACGAGGCCCGGGCGGGGGCGGTGCGCGGCCTGGTCAACTCCCTGGTGCAGGACGCCAACGTGGCCGCCACCGGCCAACCGCCCGCTTTCCGGATGAGCACCGAGCGGGTGGAGGACGAGTCGATCCGGGCGATCCAGTTCCTGGCGCCGGGCCTGCTGGGCTGGGCGATCGCCATGGGCGCCTCCTTCATGTCGGCGTTCACCCTGGTGAACTGGCGCCGCAAGCGGCTGCTGCGCCGGCTGTGGCTGGCGCCGATCCGGCCGGGCGCGGTGGTGGGCGCCCGGATCGGGGTGAGCCTGGGACTGGCGATGGCGCAGCTGGTCCTCTTCCTCGCGGTGGCGGTGATCCCGTTCTACGGGCTGCGGCTGACCGACATGTGGTGGCTGTCGATCCCCCTGGTGGCCTGCGGGACGCTGGCGTTCATGTCGGTGGGCCTGCTGATCGGCGCGGTGACCTCCACCGAGGAGGCGGCCAATGGGGTGCTGCAGGCCGTGATCATGCCGATGGCGTTCCTCTCCGGCTCCTTCTTCCCGACCGAGGTGATGCCGGGCTGGCTGGAGCCGATCGCGCGGCTGTTGCCGCTCAAGCACCTCAACGAGGCGCTGATGGGGGTGCTCTCACGGGGCGAGGGG
>NZ_VKHT01001018.1 GCF_014141535.1 Streptomyces alkaliphilus
ATCGGGGACCACGGGCACCATGGGGACATGGTGCCCCGGGGGACCGACAGGCGCGGCCGGTGAACACGGGCCGGGTGGGCCGGCCGGCTCCCCTCCGGGGGGCCGGACGTAGCCTGCCGGTGTGAACCACCCCGCCATACCGCCGCCCCGCGCGTCCCAACGGAAAGTCGAGCGATCGCCCGGTGCGGACGATGCTTCCCGCGACTCCGGTCCCGTCGAGCCCGTCACCGCCCTCGACCGTGTCGACCACACCGATGGCTCCCGCCGACCGGACGGTCGTCCCGCCGATGGTCGGCGCGGCCGTGCCCCGATGGGAGAGGGGGACCGCGCCGCCGTGCGGGACGGCCTGGGCGTCGGCGTGGCGGTCGGGCTCTCCGGCTTCGCCTTCGGGATCACCGCGGCGGCCGCCGGCCTCTCCGTGCTGCAGAGCTGCGCGCTGAGCCTGTTGGTCTTCACCGGCGCCTCCCAGTTCGCGTTGGTGGGGGCGTTGGCGGCGGGTGGCAATCCGTTCACGGCAGCCGCCGGTGCCTTCTTCCTGGGGGTGCGCAACGGCTTCTACGGCCTGCGGCTGTCCACCGTGCTCGCCGTGCCGGGCCGGTGGCGACCCGTGGTGGCCCACGCGGTGATCGACGAGACGACGGCGGTCTCGCTGGCCCGCCACGACCGTCGCTCGGCACGGATCGGGTTCGCCGTCACCGCGGTCTCGCTCTACGGCCTGTGGAACCTGACCACCCTGCTCGGCGCGCTGGGGGCCTCCCGGATCGCCGACCCGGCGACCTGGGGGCTGGACGCGGCGGGCCCCGCCGTGTTCCTCGCCCTCCTGGCACCGATGCTGCGCTCCACCCGGGAACGGGTGACGGCGGGACTGGCCGTCCTGCTCTCCCTCGTGGCGCTGCCGATCCTGCCGGCGGGCGTGCCGGTGCTGGTCGCCGCGCTCGCCGCCCCGCTGGTGCTGCTGGTGACCCGGGGGCGGGACTCGGCGGAGGACCGATCCGACACGCCCGGCGGCTCCGGTGACTCCGCCGGAGCCGCCGGGCATCCGCCGGAGGCGGTACCGGGGAGGGATCCGGTGACCGGTGGGGGATCTCCCGGTGGTGGTGCCGCGTGAACGGGACGGCTGTGTGGATCGCGATCCTGTTGACCGCCGCGGGGTGCTACCTCGTCAAGTTGACGGGACTCTCGGTGCCCGCGTCGGTGCTGGAACGCCCGGGGCCGCGTCGATTGGCGGCGCTGGTTCCGGTGGCCCTGCTCGCCGCGTTGATCGCGGTGCAGACGGCGGACGGCGGCGACGGGACCCTTGTCCTCGACGCGCGGGCCGCCGGGCTGGGAGCGGCGGCGGTGGCCCTGGTGCTGCGGGCACCGTTCCTGCTGGTGGTGGCCCTCGCGGTGGCGGTCACCGCCGGGGTCAGGGCGCTCGGCGGCTGAGGTCCACCCGGACGGGGGTCCGGAGGGCGGGTCCGCCCGTCGGACGCCCGCCCGGGTCCGCTCGTCGGGTCCGGGGGCGCTGAACGGGCGGGATACTGGACGGATGCGGTTGACGGATTTCTGGGAGCGGATGCGGACGCACTTCGGCGCGGGCTACGCGGACTCCTTCGCGCGGGACCACGTGATGTCGGAGTTGGGCGGCAGGACCGTGAACGAGGCGCTGGCCGACGGCTGGGACGCCAAACAGGTGTGGCGGGTGGTCTGCGCGGTCATGGAGGTGCCCTCCGAGCGGCGCTGACCCCGTCCCGGTCCCCGAACC
>NZ_VKHT01001019.1 GCF_014141535.1 Streptomyces alkaliphilus
CCCCCGCCACGCGGGTCGGGGAGGCCGCCCCGGCGGACGCCGGAGACCGGACCCTCGTGGTCGGCCGCACCGGTCTGGACGCCCTGCCCCACCTCAACCCGCTGGACTCCGGCTGGGTGATCCAGGGCGAGATCAACAACCTCATGTACGAGCCGCTGATCCGCTGGGGCCGCGAGGACTGGGCGCCGGCCCCCGGCCTGGCCCTGGAATGGGAGCACTCCACCGACGGCCGGGTGTGGACCTACCGGATGGACCCGGAGGCGGTGTGGTCCGACGGGGTGCCCGTCACCGCACGGGACGCCGCCTTCACCCTGGACCTGCTGCGCACCGACCCCGTCCTCAACGGACGGCACGGCGGCCTGGTGGACAACTTCACCGACGTGGAGGCCGTCGACGATCACACCCTGGTCATCCGGGTCGCCGAGCCGGGCGCGGTCATGCACCACCTCAACAACACCCCGATCGTCCCCGCGCACGTCTGGTCGGAGCTGGACGACCCGGCCGGCTACCGGGGCGAACCCGGCCTGCCCACCTCCGGCCTCTTCTCCCTGGCCGAGTACCGCCCCGGCGAGCGGATCACGCTGGTCGCCAACCCCGACCACCCGCGCGGTCGCCCCGCCTACGACCGGCTGGTGATGCGCAACCACGAGACCACCGAGGCCGCCGTCCAGGCCCTGCTGCGCGGTGAGATCGACCTGGTGGACGGCCTCAACCCGCAACAGGCCGACGCGCTGCGCGTCACACCCGGGGTCACCGTCTCCGTCCAGCCCGGCCGGCACTGGGACGCCATCGGCTTCAACACCGGCGCCCGCACCCGCGACGGCCGCCCCATCGGGGACGGCCACCCCGCCCTGCGCGACCCCGTCGTGCGCCGCGCCCTCCACCACGTGGTGGACCGCGACCGGCTGGTGGAGATCGTGCACGCCGGCCACGCCGAGCCGGGCGTGTCCATCGTCTCCCCCGTCTTCCCCCGCCACTTCTGGGACCCCGGCCCGGAGACCGTCACCGCCGACCCCGACCTCGCCAACCGGATGCTCGACGAGGCCGGCTACCACCGCGTCGGCCCGGACGGCCCGCGGATCGACCCCGACAGCGGTCGACCGCTGTCCTTCCGGCTGCTGTACCACTCCGACCGGCCCGTCTACGCCGACATCCGGGACTTCCTGGTCGAGTGGGCCGCCGACATCGGCGTCGAGCTGCGTCCCGAGGCGCTCTCCTCCGCCCCGCTCAACGAGCGCACCGCCGCCGGCACCTACGACATCGCCTTCGGCGGCTGGAACTACGGCCCCGACCCCGACGAGGACTTCGCCTACCACACCTGCGCCCGCCTCCCCGAGGAACCGCGCCCCACCGACCTGACCTTCTCCTGGTACTGCGACGAGGAGTTCGACGCCCTGTACGAGCGGCAGCGCCGCGAGACCGACCCGGAGGCCAGGGCCGAACTGGTGCGACGGATGCAGCGCCACCTCTACCTGGACGCGCCGCAGATCGTGCTGGCCTACGACCACACCATGGAGGCGCACTCCGCCGGATGGGGCGGCTTCGGGATGCTCCCCGCCTCGGGCGGCTCGATCACCCGGCAACAGGCCGACTACGGCTACGCCCTCGCCGCGCCGGTGCCCGGCGGGACGGCGGTCGGGGAGGGGCGCGGCACCGGCCTCGGGACCGCCGTCGGCATCGCCGCCCCGGTGCTGCTGCTCGCCGTCGCCGCCCGTGCCGTCCACCGCCGGCGCACCACCCAC
>NZ_VKHT01000102.1 GCF_014141535.1 Streptomyces alkaliphilus
CAACGACGAGTCGTAGGAGGGCTTGCACACACAAACACACACGACGGTGATCCTCGCGCCGCCCCGGCCACGAGGATCACCACCCGCACATCACACCAAGCAACCGATCAGTTACCCAACACTTTCTGAGCCCCGCGACGCGAGACCTCATTCGCCGGCACGCGGCCGAGAACCCTTCGAGCGGCTCGTCCGGCGCCGCCCCTTCGCTGTGGGGCGGGTGACACCCCGGGCGGACCGCCGCTATCGCCGAAGGCCGTCTCTACTCCCGGTTGGGATGGTGAGCGGCGTGCACGCATCTCCCGGGAACGGGCGGCGGGCCCGGTCCGTCCGCGGGCCGGCACCGTCGGGGTGGCGGGATGAGTGCCGGGTCCGACGTCATGGTCGTGGCCGGGTCCCGGCGCTGCTGTACCTGATCACGCCGGCCGCCTATCGGCTCCACCTCCACACCGACGACGTCCAGCGGGCCACCAGCCCGAACGGGTTCTTGACCCGGCAACTTCCCCACACTCCCGGAGACCCACGATGACCCGCCCCCGTAAGCCGGCCCCCGCACCGGACTCGGACGATGCCCTGTTCGGGGCCGAGGCCACCGAGTCCGCCCGCTACCGTCCCGGGCTGCCGGACGCGGCGATCCACCTCTCGGCTGCCACTCGGAACGGCGTACCCGGACCTGTCCTGCCGGACCTCGACGCCGGCACCGGACACGTGCTGCTCGCCCGCCGCCCCGGCGGTGACGCGTGAGCGGTACCGAGCGGCACACCGAGCCGCTCGACGTGCACCTCATCGCCCTGCGCGCGGGCCCGGCCGGGCCCGAGGTGCTGTTGTCCCGGCGGGCCGGCGGCGTGTACGCGGCGGGATGTTGGCATCTGGTCAGCGGGCACCTGGACGGTCCGTGGGAGGACATGGTCACGGCCCTGGTGCGCGAAACCCGGGAAGAGGCCGGCATCGTCGTCGATCCGGCCGATGTCCATGCGGCCGTCACCGTGCACCACCGCTCTCCCGCCGGCGGCGCGCGCATCGGGGTGTTCTTCGAGGTGAGGCGCTGGGACGGCACCCCGAAGGTCATGGAGCCCCGGGTGTGCGACGCCATGGACTGGTTCGCGCTCGACAGGCTTCCGGAGCCGATGGTCGCGTACTGCCGGGCCGGGCTGGACGCCTACCGGGCCGGTGCGCGGATGGCCGTGCACTTCCAGGAGCCCGGCGATCCGATCGCCTACGCCCCGGCCGCCGACCGGCTGGTCCCGGTGCCCGAACCCGGCAGCCCCGGCGCGGTCCCGCCAAAGGTGCGCGCCTTCGCCGAACGGGCGGTGGGCCGGATCACCGACTGGACGGACGCGTCATGGGCGCGAGAGGAGAGCCGCGTCTGGCGGGCGAGCGGCGCCGAGGGCGGCACCTGGTACGTGAAGATCCACCGGAACGACCGCTTTCACCGGCGTGAAGTCGCCGCGCTCCGCGGCTGGGTGCCCTCCCTCGGCGCAACCGCGCCCCGGTTGGTGGCAGCCGACGCGCAGCTGCGAACGGTGGTACTCACCGCGGTGGGAGGCCGTTCCCTGCACGGCGTCACCTATCCGCTCGAGCAGCAACGCCGGATCTTCCACCGCATCGGGCAGCTCGCAGCAGCCATCCACACCAGCGCCCCGCCGCGCGCGGCCGCCGGCGCCCTGTCCCGGGGGAAACTGGAACGGCACTTGGCCGGCGCCCGCGCCCACCTCGCGCCCGGGGATGAGGAGTTCATCCGCGCCACTGCGGAGAAGGCCGCCGGCTTGCCCGCCTTGGAGACGGTCCCCACACATGGAGATCTTCAGCTGCGCAACCTGCGATGGGACGACGAGACCGATCTCCTGTACGTGATCGATTTCGAGCGGTCGGAGGAAGGCCCGGCGATCAGGGACTTCGTGCGGCTGTCCGATGCCTGGCACGGCCGCCCCGATCTCCTGGCCGCTGTGATGGAGGGCTACGGCCGCCCCTTCACCCCGGAGGAAGACGCCCGGCTCGCGGCCCTGTCCGTCCTGGATTCCGTCTCCGGCATCGCCTACGGCACAGCCCACGACGACCCCGAGCTCGTCGAGCGCGGCCGACGCACCCTGGCCCGGCTCCGCGCCGCACGACGCACCTGACCCCACCGCACCTACGCACCAGGAGCAGCACATTGACGTACATCGTCCGCGAGGAGTGGGAGCAGCACTACAGCGACGGCAAGAACTTCCGGCGGGTCGGTGAGCGGGAGCGAGAGCTCCTCGCCGAGCACACCCCCGTTCCGGATGGCGGCGGCCGGGTTCTCGACGTGGGATGCGGCACCGGAGAGTTGGCCGTCTACCTCGCGTCGCTCGGCTACACCGTGGACGCGTGCGACTTCGCCGACAGCGCGCTCACACGGGCCCGCGAGGAGCACGCCGACATCGAGGGCGTGCACTGGCTGCAGCTGGACATCGAGCGCGACGACCCCGCCCCGCTGCATGAAGAGGGGTACGACCTGGTCACGCTCCGCCTGATGTACCCGTTCGTGCAGGACAGGGGGCGCGTCCTTCACGGGCTGGGTGAGCGGCTCCGGGACGGCGGCGCTCTCGTCGTCATCACCCCGGTAGCGGAGACCATGCCCGAGGAGCGGCGCGGGATCGCCTTGGATGAGGACGAGATCGCCGTGCTCGCCGCCGGATGGAAGAGGGTGGAGCGGCTGGACGCGGACGGCTTGGCCCTCCTGGTCCTGCGGGGCCCCGCCACCCCGGAGGCATCACAGGCATGACCGCCACCGACCACACCGTCCCGGGCTCCGACCACGGCCGTCGGCGCCCCTCCGCGATCTGTCCGGGCCGCGGGGAGCGTGGTTGTGAGCACGGCGCCCGGCCGCGCAGCCGGGTCCCCGTCCACGGCGGTATTCCTGCCACCGCACGCCCGCAACGACCAGGTCCGGATGCATCGCCCCCATGCCGCCGCGGCCCGCATGTTCAGGGGTGGGGCTTGGTTCTCGTCGGCTTCGACGTGGGGCTCGTACACGCCTACAGCCTCACCCGGCCGGTCACAGCGGCGCGGATCCGCGCCGAGTTCGCGCACGTCCTGGACACGCCCGCCGGCCGGGCCGGGGAGCTGGTCGCGCTTGCCCGGCTCCTCCGGGTCGCCGGGCGCGGCAGCCGTTCGGACCTCGCTCCCCAGCTCCTCCGCCACGCCGGGCGCACCTCACCGGTGCTCCGGCCCCCGTACCGTGATCGCCCTGGAGATCCCCGTGCTGCCCAGCCTGCTTGCCGTCTTCGCCCACCCGGACGACGAGTCCCTCCTCGCCGGAGGCGTCCTCGCCCGGCATCACGCAGCGGGAGCCCGCACCGGGGTCGTCACTGCCACCTGGGCCCCCGACAGTCGCAGGGCACCCGAACTCGCAGACGCGCTCGCGGTTCTGGGCGCCGGCGCGCCACGCCTGCTCGGCTACAACGACGCCCGCAATCCCGAGGCCGCCCCCGGCCGACCACGTCTCATCGACGCTCCCCTCGACAAGGCCATCGGCCGCCTCGTTGCCCGGATCCGGGATTTCAAGCCCGAGATTGTCGTCACTCACGACGCGGTTGGCCAGCTGACCGGTCACCCCGACCACGTACGCACCCACCAGATCACCCTCCTCGCCGTCGAAGCCGCCGGCCTCGCCCACCTGCACCCCGAAGCGGGCCCGCCCTGGCAGCCGGCCGCGCTGTACGCCGCCACGCACCCCGAGTCCGGCGTCGGCCTTCTCGGGCCGCTGCTCGAAGGCGTGGGCAAAAACGTCCTCGCGGTCCCGGACCCGTACGTCACCACCAGCGTGGACATCACGCCCTGGGCTGATGTGAAGTGGGCCGCGATCCTCGCGCACCGCGGCGAAGTCGCACGCGAGCGGGCCCTGCCCGGCATTCTCGCCCGGCTTCCCGAGGCCGACCGTGCCCGCATCATCCGGACCGAGCACTTCACCCGCCTCACCGCCGGCCCCACGAAGGGCGACCCCGCCCGGCTGACCACCTGACGCCCACCTCCTCTTGCCGGTCTCCCTGCACCGTCCACGAGCCGGCACCTACCGGATCGGAGAGACAATGACGACGACTTCCTCACCCGACGAACATCCCCCCGGTGCGGCGCTGACCGATAAGGCGTACGGGGCGCTGCGGGCCTCGGCCGCCCTATGGGCCGGCACCTCGGTACTGATCACCAATCGGCGCGGTCAGGTCCTGCTCCAGCGCGTCGGCTACCGGCCCACCCGCCTGCTGCCCGGCGGCGCCGTCGATACGGGCGAGTCTCCCGCCCGGGGCGCTGCGCGCGAGTTACAGGAGGAACTCGGCGTCACGACGACCGTCACCCACGGGCTGGCCGTCGACTGGATCTCCCCCGCCGGCCGCGCAACGTCCCCCGCCGTGAGGTTTCCCGGCGAGATCCTGCACGTCTTCGACGGCGGCGTTTGGGACGAAGGCCGGATCGCGGCGATCCGGCCCCGCCCGGGCGAGATCGATGGTGTCGAGTTCGTCGAGCCAGCCGATCTGCCCGCTGTGATGTCCCCCGGGGACGCCCGCCGCGTCCTGTCCGCGCTGCGCGCCCGTATCAACGGTGCCGGGCCCGCCTTGTTGGAGGATGGACTTCCGATCACCCCCACCATCCTGGACCGGGTCGGGGTTCTGCGTACCGCCCGAGCCCGTCACCGCTGCCCCTTCCGCTCCGCCCCCGTCCCCGCCGGCCTCGGAATCCGCCGGGTCCGGGTCTGGGCCTTCACCCCCGATGGGCGAGTGCTCGTGCTCCTCGATCCCGACACCGGCACGGCCGGCCTGCCCGGCGGCACACCAGACCCCCAGGGCCACGCGGACCCCGAGACCACGTTGATCCGCGAAGTCCACCGGAAGGCCACCGCCGAGCTCGCCGGCACCCGGTATCTCGGGTACCTCTCCGACCTCGACGAACCCCGGGCCCGCGCCCACTACGCCGCAGCTCTCACCAGCCTCGGCCCGGCCCCCGTCGATCCGGCCACCGGGCGCACCCACGTCCGCATCCTGGCCACCCCGGAGCAGGCCGTGGAACTCCTCGAGCGGGGGCCATCGGCGACCGAGGAGCTCCACGCGGTTCACCGGGCCCGCGTTCTCCTGGGCATTCCCCACTCCGGCCGCCGGCCCGTCACCGAACTCAACTCCCCCACCACCTGGTAGCCCTACACCTGCCCCGGAGCCCTACCGGTCGCCGGACCCGACCTGCTCGATGTACGTCTTCAGCGGCTCGAACCCCATGCGGCCCGCAGCTCCTCGACCTCTTCCGGGCACCGAACGGGATACGGAGCGAGTGTCCCGTCGGGGCCCTGTGTCAGCTGACTACCGAAGATTTGCCGCTGGCCGCGGGCAATGCGCACCCGGTCCTCCAGCAGAGCGCCGTGCCGCGGGTCGGCGTCGCCCGCGGTCACGGCGACCGCCAGCAGTTCCAGGCGTTCCTCCTGGAACCCGGGTTGCCGATCGGCATGCTGGGTGATCAGCCAGGCGGCTCCGGCGGCCTGCCGGCCGACCAGGGACTCGCCCGGCCAGCCGCGTGCGGCGATCAGCTCTCGCAGCCAGGTGGCATTCGCCTCGTCCACGGTTTCCCACCGCTCGATCAGGCACAGCCGCCACCGCCGACCGAACCGCGCGAAGGCGTAGCAACTCACCGTCTCACGCACCACCGAATCACTCATGCGCTCGACTCTCGGCCCCGGAGAGCGCCGACCGGACCACTTCTGAACGCATCCCATCGACGTGGCTCAATCCCACCGGGCACCGGCCCCTGACCATTGGGGTCTACGGTTCCACGGGTCGTCAATCGGTGTGCGCCAGGGCGATGTCGTACGGGTCGGTGACCCACGGCAACCCCCTTGCAGGTCAGCAGGAACCAGTCGCTGTAGCGGTACAGACCCCAAGCCCTCGACGAGGGAGCGGTGGTGGAGGCCATGCAAGGTGCCCTCGACTCACCCAGCCGGCGCACACTTCTGGAACCGCGCGGCCGGGGAGTGATCAGCCAGGGACGGGCGATCGGCTGTGGCCCTGCGCTTCGGCATTGATCATCACCCCGACGCGCCACCACGAATAGGACTTGCGTTAGCCACCCTCTGGCGGGGTCCGACAGCGTGACACCCGTTCGGGTGAATCGTTGGCGTAGGCGTGACGAGCTCGCCAGCACCCCGCCCCGATGCCGCGCCCCGCCGACGCCTCTTCCACCGCACATCACCGACCGCACCCCTACCCCGCTACACCGTCAGCGCGGAGAGGCACGACGACGCGCTGAACGTCTCCTGGTTCACCATCGCCCGCCGCCTGCCGCGCCTGTCCGGTATCGCCGTCCGGTTGGCCTGGCAGGCGGCGCCGCGCGCGGTGCTGCTGACCTGCCTGCTCCAACTGATCACCGCCGCGGTCACCGCGATCGGCCTGTACGCCACCACCAGCGCCCTGACCCCCCTGCTGGCGAGCGGGGCCACCCCCGAGCGGATCGGCGAGGCGCTGCCCGCGCTGATCCTGGTCACCGTCGCCGCCTGCGCCCGTTCCCTGGTCTCCGCGCTCACCGTGGCCACCACCGCCCGCATCGGCCCCCGGGTGGACGGCATCGCCGAGGCCCGTTACCTGGAGGCCGCCACCCGGGTACCGCTGGCCGCCTACGACGACCCGGCCTGGTCCGACCAGTCCGAAGCCGCCTCCCGCGCGGCCAAGGATGCCCACCAGATGATCGAGGCTCTGACCTCGGTGACCGGCGCGGTACTCTCCATCGCCGCAGCGGCCGGCATCCTGGCCCACCTCCACCCGGTGCTGCTGCCGCTGCTGCTCCTGGCCGTTCTCCCCCGGGGCTTCGCCGCCGTGCGCGCGGCCCGCGCCGCCTACCTGGCCGACCGGCACACCCTGGCCGACCGCCGCCTGCGCCACAGCGTGATCTTCGAGACCTCCAGCCGGGACCACGCCCTGGAGGTGCGGGCCTACACCCTGCGGCCCTGGCTGCTGGGTCGCTTCCGCACCGTCGCCGCCCGCTTGGAGGACGCCGCCGCCGAGGTGGGTCGCACCACTGCCCGCCACCAGCTGGTCGGTGACGCCGTCGCCGGCTGCGCCACGGTCGGCGTCTACGCCGCCCTGCTGTGGCTGGCCGCCACCGGGCGCATCGCCCCGGCCGCCGCCGGCACCGCCTTCATCGCGGTGCAGCTCAGCTCCCGCCTCCTTGCCGGGCTGGTCCAGGGCGTGAACACCACCTACAAGACCGGCCTGTACATGGCCGACTGGGATGCCTTCCTCGCCGATACCGCCACCCGCACCCGCCTGCCCGAACACCCCCGGCCGGTGCCCGCCGACCCGCAGGTGATCGAGGCTCGGAACGTCACCTTCCACTACCCCGGCAGCGAACTCCCGGCCCTTCAGAACGTCACCGTGCGGGTCCGCCGCGGGGAGGTCCTGGCCATCGTCGGCGCCAACGGCTCGGGCAAATCCACCCTCGCCAAACTCCTCGCCGGCCTCTACACCCCCACCACCGGCACCGTCACCTGGGACGCCACCGACATCTCCCGCACCGACCCCGAACAGCTGTGGCGCCGCCTGGCGATGCTTCCCCAGCGCTTCGCACGCTGGCCCGTCACCGCACGGGAGAACATCACCCTCGGCCAGGGCCCCGGTGACGAAGCCGGCATCCGCGCCGCAGCCCGCGCCGCCGGGGCGGACACCGTCCTGGACTCCCTGCCCGACGGTCTGAACACCAACCTCTCACCCTCCTGGTGGGGCGGCCGAGACCTGTCCGGCGGACAGTGGCAGCGCATCGCCACCGCTCGAGCGTTCTATCGGGCCGACGCACCGCTACTGATCTGCGACGAACCCACCTCCGCCCTGGACCCCCTCGCCGAGGAAGCCGTCTACCGGCGCATCCAAGCCCTCGCCGAAGGCCGGACCGTCATCCTCATCACCCACCGCCTCGGTTCCACCCGCACCGCGGACCGCATCATCGTCCTGGACGGCGGCACCATCACCGAAGAAGGGACCCACGAAGCCCTCCTCGCCCGGAACGGCACCTATGCCGCGATGTGGCGCGCCCAAGCCGACACCTACAGCGGCGACAAGGTCTGAACCCCCGCCCGCGAAGCACGGGTCACGAACTGCACGCCTACTCCTCGACGTTTCCACCCTTCCGAAGGAAAGATGGTGGAGGATTGCCCAACTTCGTGATCATCACGGCTGGACCCCCGAGACCCGGTCGGCAGGGCACGGGAGTACCCGGCACCAGCCCTCTCGCAATTACGGCTCCCCGGTAGGCCCTCAGCCACCCGGCTTCGCCCCGGGTTCAGCTGAGAGCGGCGAAGACCGTGGCGGCGACGGCGCCGAGAGCTGTTCCGCAGATGAGTTGGGGCAGGGTGTGTGCCTTCAGGACGCGGCGGGACCAGCCGATGGCGAGGACCAGCACGACCGCGGGGAGAAGCCCGGGCCCGTAGGCCAGGAGGAGGATCATCACCGTGCCTCCGGCGACGGCGTTGTGCACCGAGATCTGCCACCACACCGTCACGACCAGGGCGCTGGCCAGACCGGCGAGCATGGCGATGACCAGGGCGAAGACCTCTCGGGGAGCGCCGAGGACATCAAGCAGCACAATGCCGGTGACCACCGAGACGAGGGTGGCCGTGAGGGGGACGATGCGCTGTTTGCGCACCCGTACGTGCTTGTCGGTGAGTTTTCCCCGCCGTACGCCGAGGCGGATGATGACGAGGGGAATGACGCCGCAGAAGAAGGCGGCGAACAACCCCCAGCCGACACCGACCGGGTTCCCCGTGCTGTGCCATCCGATGAGCAGGAGCAGGGCGATGACGAGGTGGCCCGGCGCCAGGACATCCGTGATCGCTTTGGCCACTCTCACCCGGGGGGTGGCCTCGGCGTAGGTGGGGGTCGGTGG
>NZ_VKHT01001020.1 GCF_014141535.1 Streptomyces alkaliphilus
AGACAGGCCCCGGCGGGCCCCGCCCCCGACAATTCGCCCGACGGACCGGGGCCCGCGAGGGTTTCGGGTGTCCCGTACCGCTGCACGGGGACCCGGCCGGGTGTCCCGGGGGCCCGGTCGCACGGATCGGCACCGCGGGCGGCCCCGCCGTGCCCCGGCCGGAGCGGGTGCCCGCCGGTCACCCGGTCAGCTCCCCTCGGAGAGGGCGCCGGTCTCCAGCGCGTAGCCCACCCCGTGCACGGTGCGGATGCGTTCCGCGCCGATCTTCCGACGCAGCGCCTTCACGTGGCTGTCCACGGTCCGGGTGCCGGAGGCGTCCGCCCAGTCCCACACGTCGGCCAGCAACTGTTCGCGGGTGAGCACCGCGCGTGGCGTGCGCGCCAGGCACAGCAACAGGTCGAATTCGGTGGGGGTGAGGTGCACGTCCTTGCCGCCGGCCCGCACCCGGCGCTGGGTGCGGTCGATCTCCAGATCACCCAGCTGCACGCTGCCCGGCCGCGGGGTCGCGGCCACGGCCGCGGCCCGCTCCACCCGGCGCAGCAGCGCGTGGGTGCGGGCGACCAGCTCGCGCAGCGAGAACGGCTTGGTCATGTAGTCGTCGGCGCCCACGCCGAGGCCCACGAGCATGTCGGTCTCGTCGTCGCGGGCGGTGAGCATGAGCACCGGCACCGGGCGCTGGGCCTGCACACGACGGCAGACCTCCAGCCCGTCGTAGCCGGGCAGCATCACATCCAGGACCAGCAGGTCCGGCTGGAACGCCGCGGCGGTCTCGACCGCCGCCGGTCCGTCGGCCGCCGTCTGGACGACGAAGCCCTCCGCGCGCATCCGCGCGGCTATCGCGTCGAGGATGGTGGGGTCATCCTCGACCACCAACACCCGGCGTTGGGCGCCGGGGGTGGTGGCCGTGCCGGTGTTGTGGCTCGGCCGGTCCCCCGGCGACGGCGAGGCCTCGCCGTTCGTCGGGTGGGTGGTGGTGTCCGTCTCGTTCATTGTGGTCCCGCCCCAGGGAGGTGTCCGGAGCCAGCCGGCTGGTGCTGGCTTTCCTTGACTGTCGGGAGCAGCGTAGATCCCCGGTGGGGCCGGAGCCACGCCGCTCGGGCCGCGAGGTGCACCACGTCCGGGACACCCCGGACGACCGGCACCTCCACGGTGCGCACAGCGTCGAACCCCGCTGCGCGCAGGGCCGCTTCGAAATCCGCGGACGGCTGTGCCGACCATACGGCAAGCACACCGCCCGGGGTGAGTCGGTCGTGGCACTCCATCAACCCCCGGGGGGAGTACAACCGGGCGTTGTCCGGACTCACCGTCCACTCCGGCCCGTTGTCGATGTCCAGGCAGATCGCGTCGTACGGGGCTCCCGGGGACCGGAGATGGTCCATCAGGTCGGCGTGCACCAACCGGGTGCGGCGGTCCGCCCGGGCCCGCTCGGTGAAGCGCTCCAGCGGTCCGTCGCGGTGCCACTCCAGCACCGCCGACTCGCGCTCGACAACGGTGATCGAACCCCACACGGGGTCCGCGGCGGCCTCGTCGAGGGAGAAGCCCACCCCCAGGCCACCGATGAGCAGGGAGGGACCCGGCGATGCGCGGGGAGCGCCGGAGGGCGCGGATTCAGTGGCCGCGGCCCCGGCCCGGTCCCCGACGGCCTCACGGGCGTCACCGGTGTCACGGGCGTCACCGTAGTCCCGGTGGGCCTGCGCCCCGGCGGCCTCCGTCGGGGGAGGGGGCGGGGCCGGCGACGGAT
>NZ_VKHT01001021.1 GCF_014141535.1 Streptomyces alkaliphilus
CGCCCGCCCTGCGCGAACGGCTGCGGCTCACCCTGCCCGAGTACATGGTCCCCGCCCTGTTCGTGCGTCACCCGCGGCTGCCGGTCACCGCCAACGGCAAGGTGGACCGCGCCGCCCTGCGCTCCGTCGAGGGCGGGGCCGCCGCGACCGGGGAGCACACGCCCCCCACCACCCCGGCCGAGCGCGAACTGGCCCGGATCTGGGAAGAGGTGCTGGGCGCCGAACGGGTGGGCACCGAGGCCAACTTCTTCGACCTGGGCGGTGACTCCATCCTCGCCCTGCGGGTCATCGGACTGGCCCGCGCGGCCGGTCTCGACATCGGCGTGGCGGACCTCTTCCGCGCCCGCACCCTCGGCGGCCTCGCCCGGCTTGCCGGCAGCGGCACGGCCCCCGCCGCCACCGGGCCCCGTTACGAACCGTTCTCCATGATCGACGCGGAACGGGCCGCGCGGCTGCCCGGGGACGTGGTGGACGCCTACCCCCTCACCATGCTCCAGACCGGCATGTTGCACGAGATGCTGGCCGATCCGCGTCGGGGCGCCTACCACAATGTCACCGACCTGAGGATCACCGTCCCGGAGGGATTCGACCGGGACGCCTTCCAGGCGGCCGTGGACGCGGTGGTGCGCGAGCACGACATCCTGCGCACCTCCGTCGACCTGGTCTCCCGGGGCGAGCCGCTGCAACTGGTGCACCGAAGTGCCCGTCTCCCGGTCGGCTACACCGACCTGCGCGGCCTGCCGCGCGAGCGGCAGCGCGAGGTGATGCGCCGCTTCGTCGACAGCGAGTTCGAGCGCCGGTTCGATCTCACCGACCCGCCGCTGGTCCGTCTCCACCTGCACCACCTGACCGATCACGAACTGCGCTTCACCATCACCGACTGCCACGTGGTGCTCGACGGCTGGAGCCTGACCTCCCTCCTGGCCGACCTGCTGGACCTGCACCGCCGGGCCGTGGCCCACGGGCAACCACCGCGGCTGCCGGCCGCCCCGCGCTTCGCGGAGTACGTCGCCCTGGAACGCGCCGCGCTGCGGGACGAGGAGAGCGCCCGCCACTGGACCTCCGTCCTGGACACCCTGCGGCCGATCGCCTTCACCCGCCGCGGCGAGCCGGTCGGGGACGGCCCGGTCGTCCACGAGGTCCGTCGCTCCTACCGGGACCTCGCCGAGCCCATCGGTCGCCTGGCCCGCGAGTCCGGGGTGCCGCGACGCACCGTCCTGCTCACCGCCTTCCACCACCTGATGACCCTGTTCGCGGAGCACGAGGGGCACGGGGGGCACGGGGGGGATGCCGGCGAGGTGCTCGGCCACTCCGTCGGCGTGGCCGTCAACGGCCGCCCCGAGGTGGAGGGGGCCGACCGGATGCGCGGCCTGTTCCTCAACACCGTGCCGTTCGGGGTGCCGCGCCCGCGCGGCACCCGGCGGGACCACCTGCGGGCGGTCTTCGCGGCCGAGCAGGAGATGCTGCCGCACCGTCGCTTCCCCCTGGCCGCGATGACCGGGCTGCGGCCGGGGACGGCCAACCCGGTGCAGGCCGTCTTCAACTTCGTCAACTTCCACCGGCTGCCCGGGGACACCTGGGACGAGTCCCTGGAGATCGCCCGCACCGCCTTCCCCCTGCTGGTCAACGCGAGCGTGGACGGCTTCTCCATCGACATCGACCCGCAGTTCGTGGCCCCGGAGACCGCCGAGCAACTGGCCGACCTGTACATCGAACTGCTGCGGACCATGGTGTCCGAG
>NZ_VKHT01001022.1 GCF_014141535.1 Streptomyces alkaliphilus
ACCTTGCCCGGGTTGAGGATGTTCAGCGGGTCGAAGGCCGCCTTGATCCCCCGGTGCAACTCCATCGCCACCGGCCCCAGCTCCCGCTCCAACCACTCCTTCTTCAGCACACCCACCCCGTGCTCACCGGTGATCGTGCCGCCCAACTCCAACCCCAGCGCCATGATCGCGTCGAAGGAGGCCCTGGCCCGGGCCGACTCCTCCGGGTCGCGGGCGTCGAAGCACACCGTCGGGTGCGTGTTGCCGTCCCCCGCGTGCGCCACCACCCCGATCGTCAACCCGTGCTCGGCGGCGATCCGCTCCACACCCGTGATGAACGCCCCCAGCTCCGAGCGGCCCACGCACACGTCGTCGATCATCGTCACGCCCTTGACCGCCTCCAGCGCCGGCAGCGCCGTGCGCCGGGCCGCCAGCAGCATCTCCGACTCCGCCGCGTCCTCCGCCGGCACCACCGAGGAGGCGCCCGCCTCCTCGCACAGCACCCCCACCCGGGCCAGGTCGGCCGCCGGATCCGGGGTGTCGAACGCCGCCAGGAGCAGCGCCTCGGTGCTCTCCGGCAGCCCCATCCGGGTCATCGCGTTGACCGCGCGCAGCGTCGTGCGGTCCATCAACTCCAGCATCGACGGGGTGTGACCGCCCGCCATGATCCGGCACACCGCCTCCCCGGCCGCCGCCGTCGAGTCGAACTCGGCCGCCAACACCAGCTGCGGCGGCGGCGCCGGCCGCAGCGCCAGCGTCGCCCCGACCACCACCCCCAGACTCCCCTCCGAGCCGACGAACAACCGGGTCAGGTCGTACCCCGCCACGCCCTTGGCGGTGCGCCGGCCGGTGCGCAGCAACCGCCCGTCGGCGAGAACCACCTCCAGCCCCAGCACGTACTCCGCCGTCACCCCGTACTTCACGCAGCACAGGCCGCCGGAGCCGGTGCCGATGTTCCCGCCGATCGTGCACTGCTCCCAACTGGAGGGGTCGGGCGGATAACACAGCCCGTGCGCGGCCACCGCCTTGCTCAGGTCGGCGTTGACCACACCCGGCTCGACCACCGCGATCCGGTTCACCGGGTCGATCTCCAGGATCCGGTTCATCCGCGTCAGGGACAGCACCACGCAGCCGTCGGTGGCGTTCGCCGCCCCCGACAGCCCCGTGCGGGCGCCCTGCGGCACCACCGGAACCCGCAGGTCGTGCGCCACCCGCAGCACGTGCCGCACCTCCTCGGTGGTGCGGGGCAGCACCACCGCGGCCGGGGAGCCCGCCGGGCAGAAGCTCGCCATGTCGTGCGCGTAGGAGGCGGTGACATCGGTGTCCACGAGGACCGCCCCGTCGGGCAGACCCTCCCGCAGCCGGGAAACGAGGGTGCTCATGACCTCAGCCTGCCACCATCGGCGCCGGGGGGAACCCGGCGTTTCCCACCGACTTCTTCCGGCGCGCCCCGTCGGCGAGGATGATCACCGCACGACCCCGCGAGCGAGCACGAGCTCTCCCCGGCCATTCCCCGCGCGCCGCCCGGCCCGGGAGCCGGGGAGAGACGTAGGGAAGGACCGCCATGCGATGGCGACGGGCCTGGATACCGGCCACGGCGGCCCCGGCCGCCCTGGCCGCGATGTTGTGGTTCCTGTGCTCGCCGAGGGTGCACGCCCGCCTGCTGACCCTGGCGGAGGGCGTACGGGAGCGCCCCTTCCCGCTGGTCTCCACCGCCGGCCCCGGCATCGTCGAGAGCTGGGTGAGGGCCTGGTTGACC
>NZ_VKHT01001023.1 GCF_014141535.1 Streptomyces alkaliphilus
GGGTCTGGCCCTTGTAGAGGTGGGGCAGGGTGCGGGCCCAGCGGGAGGCGTAGGCGGCCCCGGACTCCACATCCTTCGAGAGGGGATCGAGGGTAGGTCGGCGGGCGGCGGTCGCGGCGCAGACCTTGTCGATCAGATCGTCGTCCAACTTGAAGGACTTGAAGGGGCTGGGGCGCTTGGGCCCGAGGCGGGTGTGGATGGTCCACCCGGAGCCGGCGACCGGCGCGTCGGCGGTGTCCAACTTGACGTACCCCGGGAACAGGTACGCCAGCTCCTCGGGATCGGAGACGGTCATGCCGACCCGCCACTTGGCCTGGAGCTTCATGGCGGCGGTGACGACGTCCTGGGTGGCGCGCAGCCCACAGGTCAGGGTCCGTACCCGCATCGCGCGGCCTTCGTTGATGACCTTGTCGAGCTGCTCCTTGACGTCCTGGGGCAGGGAGGCGGTCTCGTCGACCAGGATGACGATGCCCGGGATGTCCTTGCTGATGGGCAGCTTGTTGTCGCTCTTCTGCTGGCGCATCAACTGCTGGTAGCCGGCCTTGCGGGCGGCGATGATCTCCCCGGCCATGGTCAGCATGTGCCGGGCCTCGTCCTCGGTGTGCGCGACCCAGTCCACGATGGGGGCGTCGGCGATGCCCTCGGTCGCCCACGGGGTGATCCAGGGCAGCGCGACCCCGCCGCCGGTGATGTCGATCGCCCAGATCAGCCCGTCCCGCATGCGGGCGAGTTGGGCGGTGACCACCCGCAGGGTGTTGGTCTTGCCCGCGTCGGTCTCGCCGACCAGGATCCCGCAGTCGTTGCACAACCCGCCCAGGGCCGGTTGCCCGTTGCGGTGCACGCCGAACGCGAACCGCTCGGTGAGGGTCAGCTCGCTGTAGTCCTCGGGGTAGGGGATGTCGTCGGAGATGACGTCCCGCAGGGTCACGTCGATCAGGACGGAGCCACGGTGGGCGCCGGGGCTGATCTCCACTCCGCAGCCGTCGGGGAGCTGGAGGTCGGCGGCCAGGCGCGGGCCGTAACCGGAGAGGTCATCGGCGGGTGGTGCCGCCGGGCGGCAGGGTGACCTCGATGGTGTAGCCGACCTTGCCGGGCCACCACTCGATCTCCCCCGCCCGGCAGCCCTCGATCCGGGCGACGCGGGCCAGACGGTCCTCCCACCCCAGCAGCACGCCCACGGATTTGCGCTTGAGCTTCAGGCGGTCCTTCAACTCGCGGCGGGTCGGCTCGCTCCTGGTCACCGAGGCGTTCAGCGCCGCGCCCACGGCCCACACGCCCAGCCCGGTCGCCCAGCCGGTCACCGACAGCGGGGCGGTGGCCAGCGCCCAGGACGCCCAGGCGGCCGAGGTGATCCAGGAAACGGCGCGGGTGGTGACGGTGCCGGCGGTGGTGCCCTGCCGAATGTCGTAGGCGATACCGGCGGCGGCGGCGCCGCCCAGGGTGATCGCGGCGGCCTCCCACGGCAGACCCGTCAACGGGGCGAGCATCACCATGCTCGCGGCCGTCTCGCTGGCGTAGCCGAGGAACGTGGTGTGGCCTGTGGGCATCGACCAATCCCAGTCACGAACAGACATGGCAACTCCAAGCGGGGAACGAGGCGGGGCCCCGCCGGTCACCGGCGGGGCCCCGAAGGCGAAGGAAGGGATGAGGAGCGGGAAGGGTGGCCCGGCCGGGGTGGGCGGCGTGCTGCCGCCCGTCCCGGCCGGGACGGAAGAGGAACGGGGCCCGGGGG
>NZ_VKHT01001024.1 GCF_014141535.1 Streptomyces alkaliphilus
CCCTTCCCCCGGACCACCGGTCCCGGGTCGTGACTGGACCCCCTGGCCGGAGGAGTTCGCCGCCCGCTACCGCGCCGCCGGCCACTGGCGTGGCGAGACCTTCGCCGGTGTGCTGGGCGACCGCGCCGCCGCCCACCCCGACCGCGTCGCCGTCGTCGACGGCGAACACCGCCTCACCTACGCGCAGTTGCACCGAAACGCCGAACGCATGGCCGCGGGCCTGCTCGCCCTCGGAGTCACCCCCGGCGACCGGGTGGTGGTCCAACTCCCCAACCGCGCCGGGTTCCTCGAGGTGATCTTCGGTCTCTTCCGGATCGGGGCGCTGCCGGTCTTCGCGCTCCCCGCCCATCGCGAGACCGAACTCCGCCACTTCTGCGTCCACTCCGACGCCGTCGCGTTGATCGTGCCCGACCGGCACGAGGGCTTCGACCACCGTGACCTCGCCGGCCGGGTGGCGGCGGCCGTCGGCCCCGGCCTGCGGCACGTGCTCGTGCTCGGTGACCCGGGCCCGCACACCGCGCTCGCGGACGTACCCCGCGACCCCGCCGACCTGCCCGCCGGCCGGCTCCCGGACGGCCCGCGGCCCGGCGACCCCGCCTTCCTCCAGCTCTCCGGCGGCAGCACCGGCGTGCCCAAGCTCATCCCCCGCACCCACGACGACTACCTGTACTCGGTGCGCGGCTCCAACGAGATCTGCGGCGTCACCGACGAGAGCGTGTACCTGTGTGCGCTGCCCGCCGCGCACAACTTCCCGCTCAGTTCCCCGGGCACCCTCGGCGCCCTGTACGCCGGCGGTCGCGTGGTGATGTGCCCGGCACCCAACCCCGACACCGCCTTCCCCCTGATCGAACGCGAGGGCGTCACCATCACCGGCGTCGTCCCCCCGCTGGCCCTCGCCTGGACCGAGGCGGCCCGGGACCCCGTCACCCGCGCCCGCCTCGCCCCGCTGCGAACCCTGTTGGTCGGCGGCGCCAAGTTCCCCGAGGAGGCCGCCCGCAGGGTGGCCCCGGTGCTGGGCTGCGACCTGACGCAGGTCTTCGGCATGGCCGAGGGACTGGTCAACTACACCCGGCCGGGCGATCCGCAGGAGATCGTCCTCACCTCCCAGGGCCGCCCCATCTCCCCGGACGACGAGATCCGGATCGTCGACGACGCCGACCGCGAGGTGCCCCCCGGCGCCACCGGTCACCTCCTGACCCGTGGCCCGTACACCATCCGCGGCTACTGGCGGGCCCCGGAGCACAACGCCCGTTCCTTCACCGCCGACGGCTTCTACCGCACCGGCGACCTGGTCCGCCGCCTGCCCACCGGCCATCTGGTGGTCGAGGGCCGGGCCAAGGACCAGATCAACCGGGGCGGGGAGAAGATCGCCGCGGCCGAGGTGGAGAACGTCCTGCTGGCCCACCCGGCAGTGCACGACGCGCAGGTCGTGGCCGTGCCCGACGACTACCTGGGCGAGCGCAGCTGCGCCTATCTGGTGCTGCGGCCGGCCGCGGAACCGCCGAAGCCGGCCGCCGTGCGGCGCTTCGTCCGCGAGCGCGGCCTGGCCGCCTACAAGATCCCCGACGTCGTCCGGATCGTGGAGTCCTTCCCGGAGACCGGCGTCGGCAAGGTCTCCAAGAAGGACCTGCGCGTCCGCGACGAAGCCGACGACGAAGCCGGCGACTGAGTCCCCAACCGGTGCCGGACCCCGCGGAACGGGGTCCGGCACCGGCGCGCGCCCCGTGTGCC
>NZ_VKHT01001025.1 GCF_014141535.1 Streptomyces alkaliphilus
CTCCTGCTCCTCCCCCACCGCCCGGGGAAGGGCTGAGGGGTCGTCCAACCTCGAGGACATCGCCTCGCGGTGAGCGGACCGCCGGGGGCCGGCCGCCCCCCGGAAAGGAATAGGGACGCTCCCCGGCGCGCTCAACGCTTCCGGCGTGCCCGTGGCTTCCCCTCGGCCTCCCTCTTCGCCGGTTGACGGTGTAGGACGTCCACTCCCCCTGGTGCAGCTCGCACCGCGACGTCCCCTTCATCGCCGGCTTCCGACAGCGACTCCCCGCCTTCGTCTTCGCGCCGCATCCCGGCTGTTCGCCCACTCCATCCGCCTCTCCCCGGCACCGTGCCCACCATGGCGCGGCCCGATCCCCCCGGGAGGCGCACGCCCCGGGGATCCCGGGGCACCGGGGCGCATTCACCGCATTGGATCGCCCCCGACTCCAGGCCTCTCTCCCGACGACGCCCGAGGACCCGAGGAGAGGCCCCGGCGAAGGGGCGATCACCGGGGCAACCGGCCCCTGGATGGCGCGAAGGGGCCGTCGCCGGTGAAGACCAGGTCGGCGAAGCGCTCGCCCATGCGGCGATGGGTGGCCGCGTCGGGGTGGAGTTCGTCGGGCAGCGGGAGTTCGGCGACATCGTCCGCCCCGTAGAGCAGGCGACCGTCGAGATGGTGCAGGTTCGGGTCCTCGGCCGCACGCCGCTCGACGATCCGGGACAGCTCCTCGCGGATGACGTTCAGCGTCAGCTTCCCGGCGGCGCGCTCGGCCGGGTCCCCCGTGGCGCGCATGCGCACCCTGCCGACGGCGAACGCGGCCTCGTCGAAGGCCGAGGGGCCGGGCGTGTCCTCGTGGATGGGGCACAGGACGGGGGAGACGACCAGGAGCGGCGTGGTGGGGTGCCCGTCGCGGATGGTGTCGAGGAAGCCGTGCACCGCCGGGATGAAGGCACGCAGCCGCATCAGGTCGGTGTTGACCGGGTTGATGCCCACCTTGAGGCTGACCAGGTCAGCCGGGAGGTCCCGCATCGTGCGGGCGGTGAACGGGTCGAGCAGCGCGCCCCCGCCGAAGCCGAGGTTGATCAGCTCCACCCCGCCCCGGGCGGCGGCGAGGGCGGGCCAGGTGGTGGTGGGGCCCGCCGCGTCGGAACCCTGGCTGATCGAGCTGCCGTGGTGCAGCCACACCCGGCGCCCCCGGTCCGGGAGCGGCTCCACGGGGGCGTCGGTGCGCAGGGCCACCAGCTCGGTGATCTCGTTGAACGGGAGCCACAGCTCGATGTCCTTGACCCCGTCGGGCAGGTCGGTGAAGCGCAGCGTGCCGACCGGCCCGGGCTCGAACTCGGGTTCGGTGGCCCCGGTGACCGTGTCGAGGATCAGGACGTTCCCGCCGGCGACGCTTCCCCGGGCGGTGAGGCGGCCGTCGACCAGCAGGTCGTACACGCCGTCCGGGCGGGGCGGGACCCCCCGGTACGCCCGCCTGGTGGGCAGCGCGTCCAGCTCCACGGTGCTCGCCCGGGTGCGGAACACCAGCCGTACCCCGGAGGGTTGGGACTCCGCCATCAACAACTGCCCGTCGGCGCCCCGGGCACGGGCGGCGGCGGGCAGCCGGTGCGGCAGCACCCCGCGTTCGGTGCGTTCCAACTCCACGGCTCCGCGCACCAGGTCGGCGGTGATGGGGGTGGTGATCAGGGGATACTCGTCGCTCATGGTCCGTTTCCGTACTGGCCGTGTTTCCTGTGCGGGGCG
>NZ_VKHT01001026.1 GCF_014141535.1 Streptomyces alkaliphilus
GGGCTCCGCGGGGGCGGGCTCATCCGTGAGCGGCTGGGCGCTCTCCTCGGCGACGATCTCGTCGCCGGTCTTCTCCTCGACGGGCGCCCCGGTCTCGGAGCTGCCGGTCTCATCCTGCGTCTCGGTGGCGTACGCAGGGGAAGCCGCCAGAAGGGCGGCGGGGGCAATCACGGCCGTGGCCGCTGCTGTCGCCATCGCGCGACGAAGCTTCATCAAGGTCCCTTTGTTCAAAGCGGGTTCAGGGACTCCCGCATCCGAAGTGACGCCAAGTGTGACCAGCCGAACAGGAGATCGGTTGTAGGGGCTTCGGTCACGGAAAAGTCACGATCTCCACGGGGTGCGTACCGGAGTCCCCAGTGGGTAGGACCCGTCTTCCCGCCGGTTCGCCGGCCGCTCGCGGAGGCCGCCCCGGAGGACCCCTCCGGGCGGAAACGGGAGAGGCCCCGGCGCGCGTTCCGGGGGGAGAACGTCACGCCGGGGCCCGGCCGGCACCGGCGACAGGGCGGCACGGGTGCCGGTGGGGCGACGCCCGGGGGGTGGCGTCGCCGTCCGCGATCGGACCACTGACAGTCCGAGGATGCCCTTGAATCCTCAGTCATCCGGGGCCCCCGGGCAAGTACCGGAACGGTCGCGTTTCGGAGAAAAAACGGCCCCGAGCACGCACGGAGTCGGCCTCGGCTTCCATGATCGACTTTGGGTCGTGCCGGGGTGACCGCGTGTGACACCGGCGCGGGCCCGGCCGATACCCGTCCGGCGGCCACCGACCCGCCGGACGCCGACCGCCGCCATCCGCCGGGTGCGACGAACGGAAACGGTCGACCCCCGGCGTCCCGGGGGTCGACCGTCCCTCGTGACCGGTCCGCTGTCCCCTGCTGTCCGGCCACCGCTCCGGGGCGAGGTCCCACGACGTGACCCCCTCGCCACACCGGAGGGGGCCCCGACCGTCTCAACGACCCGGAGGCATCCGGTCCAACGAACCCCCGGGAGCCCCGGTCACGTGCCGTACGGGTGACACGGGGCGGGCCCGTACGCGACCGGACGGCCCCGCCCGGTCGCACACGCCGGGCGCGTGAAGATGATCCGCGCGCCCCGGAACGGCCCCGATCAGATCCGCCCCCGCCCCAGCTCCAGCATGATCATCGCCAGGTCGGTGCCGGGACGACCGAGCGCGTCCCCGTAGTGGCGCAGCACCTCCATCTCGCGCGCCAGGTGCACCCGCCGTCCGCCGGAGGCGATCCGGGCCCGCTGGATCCGCTCGGAGATCCCCATCCGCTCCCGGATCAACCCGATGATCCGTTCGTCGAGGTCGTCGATCACCCGACGTGCGTCACCGATCTCCCCGGCCGCCGCCGGGGTACGCGCCCCCGTCCGGTCCGTCGCGGACCCCTCCGCGGCGGGACCCGCCGCCGATCCCGTGTCCTCGTCCGGGACGGGGCGCGTGACGGTGCCCGCGCTCGTGGCGCCGGTGGTGCTCGTGGTGCCCGTGGTGCCCGTGGTGGTGGTCATGGTGGTCATGGTGTGAGCTCCCTCATCGGTCCGCACACCCCGCCGGCCACCCGGCCCGGCTCCCCGCACACGACGGACGCCCCGGGCCTGGATCGGCCCGGGGCGTCCGGAGAGTCGCTGGTCGTTACCGCACGCAGCGCTTCGCCCGACAGCCGGCCGAGCCGGTGCCATAGGCGAAGAAAAAGAACGCGCGCCGGAACATGCCCCCGAGTATGCCG
>NZ_VKHT01001027.1 GCF_014141535.1 Streptomyces alkaliphilus
GCTTGAGGGGCGGGGCGGCGGCCCCGGTGGGGGCCTTCACCGATCGGGCGGTGCGCGCCGCGCCGACCTGCGCGGTGGTCGCCGAACGGGTGGTTCCGGTGCTGTTGACGGTGCGCGAGGAGACGGTGCCCGCCCGACCGGTGCCGGAGGTCGTCACCCGCCGGGTCGGACGAACGGTGTCGTCGACCCGATCGGTGGAGTCGCCACCGGAGGGGGCCGCCGCCCCATCGGGCTTCGCGGTCTTGGCCGTCTTGGCGGTCTTGGCGGGCTTCGCGCTTCCGGCCGACTCGGCGGACTTCGCCGTCTTGGCGGGCTTCGCGGCCTCGGCCGTCCCGGCGGGCTCCGTCGTCTCCGCCCCGCCGGCGGGCCCGCCGGCGCCGCTCGCTTTCCCCGTCTTCGCCGTCCCGGCGGATTTCGGGCCGGCGGCCCCGCCCGTACCGCCGTCCGCGGCGGCGGGAACCTCGGCCGTCACCTCGGCCGTCACGGGGTTCGGGCGCCCCGTGCCCCCTGCCCGGGCGGCGGCGGTTCGGCGCGCCGGATTGGCCACCGAGGCGGACGACCTGCCCTTCGGATTCTTCGCGGCCTTCGTGCTCTTCCCGGTCCTCGCGGTCGACCGGCCGGGCCGCGTGCCCGCCGGCCGGGCCGCGCCCGAGGAGACTCCTCCCCGGGCGTCGCCCTCCGGCGGAGCGCCGGTGTCGGAGCCGGTCCCGCGGTCCGCCGGGCGGGAGGCCTCGATGGCCCCGACCGACTCCGGGTCGGCTGGGTCGATGGGGTGGGGCTGCGCTTCCGGGCTCATGACCCCATTCTCCAGCCGTCCCGGAAAACGCAACCCGTCCGTTGTGTGACGTGCGGGTTTCCCGCACCCCACGGGCACACGCCGGGGGGCGCGCGCCCGGCGCGTCAGCTCTCGGTGCGGTACATCAGGTCGACCTCGAAGGTACGGAACCCGAGCCTCTCGTAGAGCCGCAGGGCGGGGGTGTTGTCGGCGTCCACGTAGAGCATCGCGTGCGCCAGATCCCGGTGACGGGCCAGGTGCTCCAGGCCGACGGCGGTCAGCGCCCGCCCCAGGCCGAGGTGCTGGGCGCCGGGGGCGACGCCCAGCACGTACACCTCGCCCAACCCCTCGGCGGGGTGCACCTTCGTCCAGTGGAAGCCCAGCAGTTCCTCGGCATCGTCGGAGCCCGCCCCTTGTCCCGGCTCCCCGGTCGGGCCCCCCGTCGTGTCCCGGTCGCGGACCGCGAGGAAGAAACCGGCGGGATCGAACCACGGTTCGCCCATTCGGGCGTCGAGGTCACGCCGGGTGAGCCCGCCCTGTTCCGGGTGGTGGGCGAAGGCGGCGGCGTTCAGCGCCAGCCACGGCTCCTCGTCCCGCCCCGGCTCGAAGGTCCGCAGCCGCACGCCCTCCGGCAGCCGGGGCCCGTCCGCGCGGAGGTCACCGAGCGGACGTCGGAGCTGCCGCAACTCACGGAAGAGGACCATTCCGAGCGCCTGCGCGAGGTGCCGGGCCGCGGGATGTCCCCCGTGCGCCCACACACGCAGCCGGTGACCCGACTCGGCCAGCAGCGCCTCACCCAGTTGCCGCCCGTACCCCCGGCCCCTGTGGTCGGGGTGGACGACCATTTCGGCCGAGGCGGCCTCGATGGGGTCGGTGCCGTCCAGCAGCGCGTAACCGACCACGACCCCGTCGCGCCGCAGGAGCAGGTGACGCACGCCCTCCCGCCGCC
>NZ_VKHT01001028.1 GCF_014141535.1 Streptomyces alkaliphilus
GGCCGGGGCATGTCCGAAACCCTATCCGGCGACTCCCCTCCGCCCTCCGGCGACCCGCCCCGCCGGGAGACGAGGGGGTCCGGGGCGAAGCGGGCGCCGACCGATCGGCGCGTCGTCGATCGGTCGGCGGGTGGGATCGGCGCACCGGGGTAGTCGGGATGGGGGTCGGGACGCGCGTCGTTCCCCCCGGGTCGCACCGCACCGGTCGGTTCGACCGCCATGACCTAATCTTCTGTTCGGTGGCCCGATGCGTTCCCCGGAGGTCCGGGAAGGCGGGCGCCACCACCCGTTGAGCCCCGGGAGGCCCTCATGTCCACCGTCTCGTCGCCCGTGAGCGGACGTGTCGTCGGGCTGGACGGGGTACCCGACCCGGTCTTCGCCGGCGCCATGGTGGGGCAGGGCACCGCCGTCGATCCGCCCCGCGGGGCCATGGATGCGGTGGCCCCGTTGGACGGCATCGTGGTCTCCCTCCACCCGCACGCCTTCGTGGTGGTGGACGCGGAGGGGCACGGGGTTCTCACCCATTTGGGGATCGACACCGTGCAGCTGGGCGGCGAGGGCTTCGAGGCGCTGGTCGGCAAGGGCGACACCGTGGAGCGGGGACAACCGGTGGTGCGGTGGGACCCGTCCGCCGTCGAGGCGGCCGGCAAGTCACCGATCTGTCCGGTGATCGCCCTGGACGCCGGGGCGGACGCCCTCTCGGACATGGTCCCGGCCGGGGAGGTACGGGCGGGCGACACGCTCTTCCTGTGGAGCTGAGCCCACCCGCGACCGGTCGGAGCGGGTGGAACCGGTATCGGCTCGGCGCATCGCCGTGCCGCTGCCCCCGCCCCGGGAGACACCGGGGCGGCAATCGACATCGGGACGTGAAGAGATGGACGCGAGGTTGCGCGGGGTCGGGGTGAGCCACGGAGTGGCGCTGGGCGAGGTCCGGCACATGGGCACGGCGGTGCTGGAACCACCCCCGGAGCGCATCTCCGCCGAGGAGGCCCCGGCCGAGTGCGAACGTGCCCGGCGGGCGGTCGAGGACGTGGCCGGGGAGCTGGAGGCCCGTGGCAGGCTGGCCGGGGGTGAGGCCCTGGCGGTGCTGGAGGCCCAGGCACTGATGGCCCGGGACCCCGAGCTGATGGCCGACGTGGACCGCCGGGTGGAGGACGGCGCCCGGGCGGAGCGGGCGGTGCACGACGCCTTCGCCGCCTACCGGGACCTGCTCGCGGGCGCCGGGGACTACTTCGCCGGCCGGGTGGCCGACCTGGAGGACGTGCGCAACCGCGTCGTGGCCCGCCTGCTGGGCGTCCCGATGCCGGGTGTTCCGGAGAGCGACGAACCGTTCGTGCTGGTGGCCAGGGACCTGGCCCCGGCCGACACCGCGCTGCTGGACCCCGCGCTGGTGCTGGCCTTCGTGACCGAGGAGGGCGGCCCCACCAGTCACAGCGCGATCCTGGCCCGGGCGCTGGGGGTACCCGCGGTGGTGGCGCTGCGGGGCGCCACGGACCTGACCGAGGGCGTCGTGGTCGGGGTGGACGGCACCACCGGCGAGGTGCTGGTGGACCCCGGTCCCCGGGAGCGCGAGGAACTGGCCCGGGTGGCACGCGAACGCCGGGAGGCGGCCCGCTCGACGACGGGGCCGGGGGCCACGGCCGACGGTCACGCCGTGCCGCTGCTGGCCAACATCGGCGGTCCGGCCGACGTGCCGGCCGCGGTGGAGGCGGGGGCGGAGGG
>NZ_VKHT01001029.1 GCF_014141535.1 Streptomyces alkaliphilus
GCCCGGGGTCGCGTCCGGCCGCGGGGCCGGACGTGACCGGTGTGACTACCTTCCGTATCGGTATGACTACTCTCAAGGCTTGGTAAACGAAGAGTAATGCCACGTAAAGGTCTGCACTAGTCCGGATCCCCTCTCTCACGACTGATTCCACCCAAAGGGTGAAAAAACATGCTTTATCGCTTGTCATATCAATGGTTTGTATTACTCACGGGGGAGCGTGGGCGGACCGGTGCGCACCACACCGGGACGACCACACACCGCGGGAGGACCGATGACGGGTGGAAGAGGGGGAACGCGGATCCGGCGAACCCCGGGGGCGCGGCGCCCCGGAGGCGGACGGGGAGCGGGGCACGACGCCCCGACGGCGCGCCGTCGCGGGCGCGGGACCGGCCGGGTGGGGAGCAGGACGCTCCTCGCCGCCGCGCTGGCCGTGCTCCTGGCGGCCTGCTCCGGCGGCCTCCCGGAGCCGGGTGAGCGGGAGGCGGACCGGAATGCGGACCGGAAGGCCACCGGTGAGCCGGGCGCCGGCGCGCCGCAGGGCCCCTCGCCCGGCAACCCCCACCTGCTCGGCGACGGCTCCACCGCGCTGACCGGCGCCCAGCCCAACCAACCGGCCGTCGACCGACTGGGCCCCGGCGAGAAGCCGCCGCAGTTCGTGGTCTTCTCCTGGGACGGCGCGGGGGAGGACGGCAACCGCCTCTTCTCCCGGTTCCGGGAGATCGCCCGGGAGAGCGACGCCCACATGACCTACTTCCTGACCGGCATCTACCTGCTGCCCGGAAGCCAACGCGAGCTGTACGAGCCGCCCGGCCGTTCACCCGGCGCCTCGGACATCGGCTACCTCTCGGAGGAGAGCATCGCCGCCACCCTCGAACAACTGCGCGGTGCCTGGCTGGACGGCAGCGAGATCGGCACCCACTTCAACGGCCACTTCTGTGGACCCACCGGCGTGAACACCTGGACGCCCGAGGACTGGATCTCGGAGACCGAACAGGCCAAGTGGATGGTCTCCAACTGGAGGACCGTCACCGGGTGGGAGCACATCGACCCGCTCCCCTTCGACTACGACAGGGAACTCGTCGGCGGGCGCACCCCCTGCCTGGAGGGCCGGGACGCGCTGCTGCGCGCCGCGGGCGACCTGGGACTGCGCTACGACTCCAGCGGCAACGGGCGCCAGGTGTGGCCCGACCGCACCCCGGACGGGGTCTGGGACATCCCGCTCCAGCAGGTGCCCATGCCGGGGCGCTCCTTCGAGGTGCTGGCCATGGACTACAACTTCATGGTCAACCAGTCCGGCCCGGGCAGCGGCGACCCGTCCATGCACCCCTTCTGGGAGGAGCAGACCCGGGAGGGACTCCTGCAGGGCTTCCGCCGCGCGTACGAGGGCAACCGCGCGCCACTGATCATCGGCAACCACTTCAACGGGTGGAACGGCGGTATCTACATGCGCGCCGTTGAGCACGTGATCCGGGAGATCTGTCCGATGGAGGACGTGCGCTGCGTGTCCTTCCGGCAACTGGTGGACTGGCTGGACGCCCAGGACCCCGAACTGCTCGACGCCCTGCGCACGCTGGACGTCGGCACCGCCCCGGCGGGCGGCTGGGAGGCGTTCCCCGCCCCGGTGTCGGCGGCGGCGGCCCCTCCGGCCCCGGAACCGGGGGCGGCGGTCGACCCCGCCTCCTGACGGGCGGCGCCCGGGACGGCGCGGGGGGGCGGGACGC
>NZ_VKHT01000103.1 GCF_014141535.1 Streptomyces alkaliphilus
GATCGGCCCCGTCCCGTTTCCCGACCCGTAGGAGCTCCCCCGTGCTGCTGCGCACGCCCACCGCGCGCAGAGGTCTGGCCGTCGCCACGGCGGCCGGTGTCCTCGCGACGCTGATCCACGCGGCGGCGGCCCCGGCCGCCCAGGCGGCCCCACCGCCGCCGACCGACGCCGAACTGGCCGCCGAGCCGACCCGGCACGCCCTCACCGCCGAGCAGTTCTACTTCGTGCTCCCGGACCGCTTCGCCAACGGCGACCCCTCCAACGACACCGCCGGCATCCCCGGCGGCCCGCTCGACCACGGGCACGACCCCACAGACGAGGGCTTCTACCACGGCGGCGACCTGCGGGGTCTGATCGAGAACCTCGACTACATCGAGGGCCTGGGCACCACCGCCATCTGGATGGCGCCCATCTTCGAGAACAAGCCGGTGCAGGGCGAGGGGGAGAACGCCTCCGCCGGATACCACGGCTACTGGATCACCGACTTCACCCGGGTGGACCCGCACTTCGGCACCAACGAGGAACTCGCCGAACTGGTCGGGGCGGCACACGAGCGGGACATCAAGGTCTTCTTCGACGTCATCACCAATCACACCGCCGACGTCATCCACTACGACGAGGGCTCCTACGACTACCTCTCCAAGGGCGCCTTCCCCTACCTCGACACCGAGGGCCGCCCCTTCGACGACCTCGACCACGCCGGTGCCGACAACGGGGAGTTCCCCGAACTCGACGTCGAATCCTTCCCGTACACGCCGGTGACCTCCGACGCCGAGGCTGACGTCAAGGTCCCCGACTGGCTCAACGACCCGACGCTCTACCACAACCGCGGCGACTCCTCCTTCGCCGGTGAGAGCTCCCTGTACGGCGACTTCTACGGCCTGGACGATCTGTTCACCGCCCGGCCCGAGGTCGTCGAGGGCATGGTGGAGATCTACCGCACCTGGGTCGAGGACTTCGGTATCGACGGGTTCCGCATCGACACCGTCAAGCACGTCAACATGGAGTTCTGGACCCGCTGGGCCGCGGCCATGAAGGAGCACGCCGCATCCCTGGGCAACGAGGACTTCTTCATGTTCGGCGAGGTGTACTCCTCCGATGTCGCCGAGAAGGCCCGGTACGTCACCGAGGGCGGCCTGAACGCCACCCTGGACTTCGCCTTCCAGGAGGCCACGCGGTCCTTCGCCTCGCAGGGCGGCTCCGCGAAGCGCCTCTCCGCCCTCTTCGACGAGGACCACCGGTACACCACCGCCGACACCAACGCCCAGCAGTCGGTCACCTTCCTGGGCAACCACGACATGGGCCGGATCGGGCACTTCCTGCGCGCCGACAACCCGGACGCGGACGACGCCGAACTGCTCGGTCGCTCCCGCCTCGCGCACGAGCTGATGTTCCTGTCCCGGGGCAACCCGGTGATCTACTACGGCGACGAGCAGGGCTTCACCGGATCCGGCGGCGACAAGGCCGCCCGTGCCACGCTCTTCGGCTCCACGACGCCGCTGTACCTTCAGGACCCGCAGCTGGGCACCGACCGCACCCACGCGGAGGACGCCTACGACACCGACCACCCGCTGTACCGGGCGATCGCCGACCTCTCCTCCCTCACCCGCGAGCACCCGGCGCTGCGCGAGGGCGCGCAGACCGAGCGGTACGCGGAGGACGGCGCCGGCGTCTGGGCCCACACCCGCACCGACGCCGACGAGCGCGTCGAGTACCTGGTGGCCGCGAACAACGCCGAGGCCGAGCGCACGGTCACCGTGCCCACCGACACCCCGGACGCCGCGTTCGAGGTGCTGTACGGCGAGGCCGCCGGCCCCCGGGCCGGCGTGACCGCCGACGCCGACGGCGTGGTCGAGCTCACCGTGCCCGCCCTGTCCACCGTGGTGTTGCGCGCCGACCGACCGCTGCCCGACCCGCGGGTCGCGCCCGCGATCGAACTCACCGCGCCCGACACCGGCGCGCACGGCGTCGTGGAACTCTCCGCCGCCGTCACCGGCGGGGCGCTCAACCGGGTCGCCTTCGCCGCGCAGGTCGGCGACGGCGACTGGGAGGTGCTCGGGGTCTCCGACGCGCCGCCGCACCGGGTCACCCACACCGTCCCCACCGGCACGCCCGAGGGCACCCCACTGCGCTACCGCGCGGTCGCCGTGGACTCCTCCGGCGCCACCGCCGCGACCGGCGCGCAGACCACCGCCGGCAGCCCGCCGCCGGAGCAGGCGCCGCGCGCGGTCGAGCGGGAGTGGGCCGTGGTCCACTACCACCGGCCCGACGGGAACTACGACGACTGGTCGCTGTGGGCGTGGGGTGACCTCCACGAGAGCGAGAGCTTCGACGAGTGGCCCAACGGCCGCCCCTTCATCGGCCGTGACGCCTTCGGCGCCTTCGCCTGGGTGCGCCTGGCACCCAACGCCTCCGAGGTCGGTTACCTCATCGTGGACAAGGAGGGCAACAAGGACACCGACACCGACCGGACCATCGACCTCTCCGCCACCGGCGAGGTCTGGGTCGAGCAGGGCGAACCGGAGGCGCTGAACGAGGCGCCCGAGGGCGTGTACCCGCCCGCCGACGAGTCCCTCGCCGTCCTCAGGTACCACCGCCCCGACGGTGACTACGATGGATGGGGCGTGCACGTGTGGACCGGCGCGGCCCAGCCCACCGACTGGAGCCGGCCGATCCCGGCCTCCGAGGTGGATTCCTTCGGCGCCGTCTACGAGATCCCGCTCGCCGAGGGCGCGACCTCGCTGAGCTACATCATCCACCGGGGCGACGAGAAGGACCTGCCCGCCGACCAGTCCCTGGACCTGCGGGCCGTCGGCCACGAGGTGTGGATCGTGTCGGGAGAGGAGACGTACCTGTTGCCCGCCGCGGGAGCCGCCCCGGAGCTGAACCCCGGCCGCGCGCGGGCCCACTGGATCGACGCCGGGACCGTCGTCTGGCCCGGGGCCGTCCCGCCCGGCGGAAGCCGTCAGCTGCTCTACCACCCCGAGGGTTCCATCGCCCTCGAGGACGGCGCGCTCACCGACGAGGGCCACTGGATCCGGCTCATCCCCACCGAACTGACCGACGAACAGCGCGCCCGCTTCCCGCACCTGGCCGACGAGCCCGCCCTGCGGGTGGACCCGCGCGACGCCGACCGGATCGAGGAGGCCCTCCGCTCCCAGCTGCTCGCCTCCGAGCGGGCCGCCAACGGGGCCCTGACCCGGCTCACCGGGGTACAGATCCCCGGCATCCTGGACGATCTGTACGCCGAGGGCGCGGTGGAGGCCGACCTCGGCCCGACCTTCCCCGACGCGAAGTCGCCGGGCAAGAGCAAGGGCAAGGGTGAGGACAAGGGGAAGAAGAAGGGACACCGGGGGGACCCCCTGCTCTCCGTGTGGGCCCCCACCGCGCAGCGTGTCGCCCTGGAGCTGGACGGCAACGAGAAGAAGCTCGTCCCCATGACCCGCGACGACGCCACCGGCGTGTGGTCGGTGAAGGGGAAGAAGAACTGGTACGGAAAGACCTACCGGTACCACGTCACCGTCTGGGCGCCCGAGGCCGGCGCGGTGGTCACCAACAAGGTCACCGACCCCTATTCGGTCGGTCTGACCACCGACTCCGAGTACAGCCTGATCATCGACCTGAACGACCCCGCCCTCGCCCCGCAGGGTTGGGCGAACCGGAACGTCCCCGAGCCGGTCGACCTCGTCGACGCCACCATCCAGGAGATCCACGTCCGCGACTTCTCCGTCGCCGACGCCCGGGCCCGCAACAAGGGGAAGTACCTGGCCTTCACCGAGCACGGCAGCCACGGCATGCAGCACCTGCGCAGGCTGGCCGAGGCGGGCACCACCCACGCCCACCTGTTGCCCACCTACGACATCGGCTCCGTCCCCGAGCGCGCCGCCGACCGGCGCGAACCCGACTGCGACCTCGCCGCCCTGCCCGCCGACTCCCCGGAGCAGCAGGCCTGCGTGGCGGAGGTCCGTGACCGGGACGCCTACAACTGGGGCTACGACCCCGTGCACTTCAACGTCCCCGAGGGGTCCTACGCCACCGACCCCGAGGGCACCGCCCGCATCGTCGAGTACCGCCGCATGGTGCAGGGGCTCCACGCCGCCGGCCTGCTGGTGGTGAACGACGTGGTCTACAACCACACCTTCGCCTCCGGCCAGGACGACAAGTCGATCCTCGACCGCGTCGTGCCCGGCTACTACCACCGTCTGCTCGCCGACGGCACCGTCGCCGACTCCACCTGCTGCCCCAACACCGCGCCCGAGCACGCCATGATGGGCAGGCTCGTGGTGGACTCGGTGGTGCTGTGGGCCGAGCACTACGGGATCGACGGCTTCCGCTTCGACCTCATGGGGCACCACCCGAAGCAGAACCTCCTCGACGTCCGTGAGGCGCTCGACGCCCTCACGGTCGAGCAGCACGGAGTGGACGGGAAGTCGGTCATCCTCTACGGCGAGGGCTGGAACTTCGGCGAGGTCGCCGACAACGCCCGTTTCGAACAGGCCACCCAGGCCAACATGGCCGGCACCGGCATCGCCACCTTCTCCGACCGGGCCCGTGACGCCGTGCGCGGCGGCGGCCCCTTCGACGAGGACCCGGGGGTGCAGGGCTTCGCCTCCGGCCTGTACAGCGACCCCAACGGGTCGCCGGCCAACGGCACGCAGGCCGAGCAGCGCGAGCGCCTGCTGAATTATCAGGACCTCGTCAAGGTCGGACTGACCGGCAACCTCGCCGACTACTCCTTCACCGGGAGCGACGGCGAGCGGGTCACCGGCGCGGAGGTGGACTACAACGGCTCACCCGCCGGGTACGCCGCCGCACCCGGTGAGGCCGTCGCCTATGTCGACAAGCACGACAACGAGACGCTGTTCGACGCCCTGGCCTACAAGCTCCCCGACCGGGTCTCACCGGCCGATCGGGCCCGGTCCCAGGTCGTCGCCCAGTCCACCGCCCTGTTCTCCCAGGGCCCGGCCTTCGGCCAGGCGGGCACGGACCTGCTGCGCTCGAAGTCCCTGGACCGCAACTCCTACAACTCCGGTGACTGGTTCAACGCCATCCACTGGGACTGCCGGGACGGCAACGGTTTCGGCCGGGGCCTGCCCCCGGCGTGGGACAACGAGGCCAAGTGGCCCTTCGCGAAGTCGCTGCTGACCCACCCGAACCTCACCGTGGGCTGCGCGGAGATCCGGGCGGCGGGTGACGCCTACCGTGACCTGCTGCGGATCCGGTCCGGTGAGGACGCCTTCGGGCTGCGCACCACCGAGGAGGTGCAGGAGGCGGTCTCCTTCCCCCTCTCGGGAACGGACCGGGAGATCCCCGGCGTGATCGTGATGGAGGTCGGTGACCTCGCGGTGGTCTTCAACGCCACCCCGCACCGGCAGCACCAGCACCACGCCTCGCTGGTGGGCAAGGACTACCGGCTGCACCCGATCCAGGCGGAGGGCACCGACGAGGTCGTGCGCTCGGCGCGCTTCGTGAGCGATCAGGGCAACTTCGAGATCCCGCCCCGCACCACGGCGGTGTTCACCCGCCGGTGAGGCCCACCGCTCCCCGCCGGACAACCGGCGGGGAGCGGGCGGCCGATCCCGTGCCCCCGGCGTTCGAGACGCCGGGGGCACGGACCTTTCCGGGGATACCGGGAACCCGGGGACACCGGGTCGGGGATCAGGTGATCGGGGCGGTCCAGGCGGCGTCCCAGGTGGCGGGACCCACGATGCCGTCCACGGTCAGCCTCTTCTCCCGCTGGAACGCCAGGCAGACATCCTTCGAGCCCTGCCCGTAGTGCCCGTCCACGGTGATGCTCCAGCCCCGGTTGCGCATCTGCTGCTGCCAGGTGCTCACCGAGGAGTGCGAGGTCACCGGCGGATAGCGGAAGTAGACCCCCGGCCAGGGCGGGGCGGTGGGGCCGCCCCCACCGCCGGGCTCCAGAGTGCCGTTGGTCACCAGGTTGTACAGGTTGCCCGGACACGCCGTGGAGGTGTGGTTGCGGTGACCGTTGATGCCGTTCGCAGCCCCGCCCCGCGAGCGGAGCCGGGAGATCGCCAGGTGGAAGGCGTCGATCAGGCCGTTGGTGATGGTGTCGTAGTTGCTCGAACTCCCACCCACCAGGCCGCAGACGGCGTACCAGTTCTGATTTCCGGTGTTGGTCCCGTTGGCGGCGGACCGGATGCCCTCGCCGCGTCCCTCGAACACGTAACCGTGTACGCATGTGAGGTGGTTGTAGGCGATGTCCTGCCAACCGTTGGTGTCCATGTGGTGGTTCTGGATCCCGCGCACCTGCGAGGCGCAGTCGGTGTGGCTTCCCCGGGCGACCCGGACCCCGTCCACGTGGTGCACGGTCACCCCGCCGTTGCCGGGGGTGATGTTGGTGCTGCGGCTGCGCGGGGCCCTGGCTCCCCACTGGGCGCGGCTGACGAAGACGGCCACCTCAGATCCCCCTCCCGGCCGACAGGCCACAGCCCACCGAGGCGTTCAGCGGTTCCGCCTCCACGTCGGCGGCACCGGGCCCCGCCCACCGGGCGGCGGGGTGGTCGGGGTGGTCGACCACCGTCGGGTCCGCGCCGGTGGTCGGTGCGGCGGCCAGGGCGGAGCGGGTGCCGACCGCCCCGAGGGCCGCCGCGCCCCCCACCGCTGCCGCGGCGGCCCCCAACAGGCCGCGTCTGGAAGGTCCGGTCCGTTCGCGCATGGCGTGTCTCCTCGTCTCCCCGTGGTCGGGGCTCCTCCTGTGCCGTGGCGTGCACGGCCGGGGCGCGACACGGCCGTGTGGTGGGGCCTCGACCGAGCTGTCCCGGTCGAGAGGTCGCGCCCCGGTGTTCCGAGAAGTGACATCCCCCTTTCCGGGGGTGGTTGACGCGCGTAGCGCGTGCGGATCGGGAGCGGGTCTCCCGCCGACCGTGCACCGGAACCCCACGCGTGCCCCTCTTGCACATCCCGCGCTCTCTGCTACCGGGGCCCGGTCGGCCGCGTGCTCCCCGATCCCTGCACGGGGGTGTGCGAGCGACCGACCGGACGCGGGGTCACGGGTCAGCGCCGGAAGGGACCCGACATCTCGTAGGTGATACCGCCCAGTCCGGCGGCGTCCCCGGCGGTGCCGCGCTGGGAGGAGAAGTACAGGCGGCTGCCGTCGGGGGAGAACGCCGGACCGCAGATCTCCGACCGGTCCTGGCCGTGGATGCGCATGATCGGGGCCACCACCCCCTCGGGGGTGATGATGTTGATCTCCATGTTCCCGCCGTCCTCCGCCACGTAGAGGTCACCACCGGCGGTGCCGGTGATGTTGTCCACCCCGTCCAGCGAGCCGTCCGCGTCGTAGACGATGGAGAGCGCGTTGGCCTCCGCGTCGTACGCCCACACCCGGTCGTCACCCTTGGTGGTGAAGTGGGCCACCCCGTTGTGGTAGTGACAGCCCTCTCCGCCCCGGAAGCGCAGCGCCGAGGACACCTGGTTGCGGGTCTGCCGGCCGAAGACCGGGCCGGACGGGTCCGGGATCCGTTCCCACCGCAGCCCGCCGCCGGAGGTCTCGCACAACACCTCCAGTCGGCCCCGGGAGAGGTCCCCCCAGGTGTCCGGGACGTACCGGTAGAAGCAGCCGTCGCTCTCGTCCTCGGTCAGGTAGACCACCCGGCGGTCCGGGTCGCAGGCCGCCGCCTCGTGCTTGAAACGGCCCATCGCCCCGTGCGCGACCGCCGAGCGCTTCCCGTAGGGATCGGTCTCGAAGACCTTCCCCCGGAAGGTCTCCTCGCAGGAGAGCCAGGTGTGCCACGGGGTCGCGCCGCCCGCGCAGTTGAGAGTGGTGCCGGAGAGGATCCGGTAGGCCCGGTCGATCGTGCCGTCGGCGGTGAAGCGGAGCGCCGAGACACCACCGACCAGGGGGACCTCGGAGTTGGAGACGTAGATCCAGCCGTCGCCGTCGGGGAAGCAGGCGCCGCCGTCCGGGGCGGGGTGCCACAGGATGCCGCGCACCCACTGACTCGAGCGGGCGACCACGCGGATGGAGAAGCCCTCGGGGAGGGCGACACCCAGGCCGTTGGGCGGCAGCAGGGGGCCGTAGGGGCCGGCGGCGGCGTTGGTGGTGCCGGGCCCGGGGGTGGCGGCCAGGGCGGCTCCCTGCCAGAGGCCTCCGGCCAGGGCGACGGCCCCGGCGCCCGCCGTGCCGGCGCGGAGAAGGGTGCGGCGCTCCATCAGTACTCCTTGTGTGACCCGTACGCGAAAGGTGGGGGTGGTACCAGGCGGTAACACCGTGCCGCACCTTCCCGTGCCCCGCCGGACCGGATGGGCGAACTCTCGCCGACGCGGGGGTGAGCAGTCGGTGCGAGCCGGCACTCCCCGAGCCGCGGCCGGGCCGAACGCGTCGGCGCCCCGGACGCGCGGAACACTCCGCACGCCGGGGCACCGGGCCCGGGGGAATCAGCCGACCCCCAGGGCCCTCATCTCGCCGCCGTCCTCCAGCCGGGCCGTCAACTCGGTCTCCACGCCCGGCTCGGCCGGCAGGATCATGGTGCGGCCCGTCACCTCGCCGCTCACCCCGCCGGTCGCGGAGATCCGGGCCACCCCCTCGCTGCCGGCGGCCAGCAGGTACCACTCGCCGTCCGGGGCCTGCCACAGGCCGCCCGCCAGGACGTGCGGCGAACGCGGACCGCACTCCGGGCCCTCCTCGGCCCGGGCGACCACCGCCCCCGGCGTGGCGGGACCGTCGTCCCCGCTCCCCGTCCCGGCCGCCGGGCGCGGCGGCTGGAACTGGACCAGGGTGCGGGAGCCCGCCGTCCGCCAGGTGTCGGCCCGGGTGCACACCCACCCCGCGCTC
>NZ_VKHT01001030.1 GCF_014141535.1 Streptomyces alkaliphilus
CCCCGGCCCCCGGCCGCCCTCCCCGGCGGGCTGCCGGGCGTCAGCCCATGGTCTTAGAACCGTCGAGGGCCTCGCGGATGATGTCGGCGTGACCGGCGTGCTGCGAGGTCTCCGCGATGATGTGCAGCAGCACGCGGCGGGCCGACCAGCGGGCACCGGGCTCGAACCAGGGTGCCTCCGGCAGCGGGTGGTCGGCGTCCAGGTCCGGCAGTTCGGTGACCACCTCGTCGGTTCGGCGGGCGACCTCGGCGTACTCCTCCAGGACCCCGGCCAGGGTCTCGTCCGGCAGCAGCACGAACTCGTTCTTCCGCCGCTCGAAGTCGGCCTCGGTCATCTCGGAGAAGTCGGCCATCACGCTCGGCCCCTTGACGATGAAGTCGGCCCATTCGCGTTCGGTGGCCGCCACGTGCTTGATGATGCCGCCGATGCACAGTTCGCTCACCGTGGTGCGCCGACGCGCCTGCTCGTCGGTGAGCTCGCGGGCGGTGTGGCGCAGGAAGTGGCGGTGGGTCGCCAGAGTCTGCAGCAGGTCGGCGCACTCACGGGCGCCGCGGACCTCGTTGTCCCGGGGGGTGGTCGTCTCGTGCGTGGTCATGGCTCCGCCCTTCGTCCGTGGCGGGCCGCTCGGCCCGCTCCGTCGTTCCGACTCCATCCTGGAACCCACAGTGGTCACTTTCCGACCGCAATCGAAGCGAGAATCGGGGCATGGCGAACACCAGCACCCGGATGCTGCGGCTGTTGTCCCTCCTCCAGACCCACCGCTACTGGCCCGGGCCCGAACTCGCGGAACGGCTGGGTGTCTCGCCGCGCACCCTGCGCCGGGACGTCGACCGGCTGCGGGAGCTGGGGTATCCGGTGGACGCGCGGCGTGGCGTGGACGGTGGTTACCAGCTCGCGGCCGGTGCGGCGCTGCCCCCGCTGGTGATCGACGACGAGGAGGCGGTCGCCCTGGTGGTCGGGTTGCGGGCCGCGGCACGGAGCGCGGTGGAGGGCATCTCCGAATCCTCGGTGCGGGTCCTGGCCAAGGTCGTTCAGGTGATGCCCGTCCGGCTGCGGGGGCGGGTGGAGGCGTTGAGCGCGGCGACCGTGCCGGTGGACTGGGGCGGTCCGGAGGCGGCGCCGGTCGACCCGACGGTGCTCACCGTGCTCGCGCCGGCCTGCCGGGCGGCCGAGCGGCTCCGCTTCTCGTACACGACGGCCGGCGACCGGAGCACCGAGCGCCACGTGGAGCCGCACCGGCTGGTCTGTCCCGGGCGGCGCTGGTACCTGATCGCCTACGACCTGGACCGTCACGACTGGCGCACCTTCCGGGTGGACCGGATCACCGGGCCGCGGGCGACGGGGGAGCGGTTCCGTCCCCGTGAGCTCCCGGCGGCCGACGCGGCCGAGTTTCTCCGGGACAGGTTGGACAACCTCCCGCGTCCGTACCGGGTGGAGGCGGTGATCGACGCGCCGCCCGCGGTCGTGCGGGAAAGGGTCGGGCAGTGGGGCACGGTGGAGGGGACCGACGACGGACGGTGCCGGGTGCGGATGACCGCCGACTCCCTGGAGTGGCCGCTGATGGCGCTGGGAGCGGCCGGGGCGGAGTTCCGGGTGGTGGAGCCGCCCGAGCTGCTCGACCTGGTGCGGGAACGGGCGGAGCGGTTCGGCCGGGCCGGCCGCCGGGTGACGCCCGCGACCGGTGAGGAGGAGGTACGGGGCGGGACGGACGGGGTGGACG
>NZ_VKHT01001031.1 GCF_014141535.1 Streptomyces alkaliphilus
GACCGGGGACGTGCCGCCTCCGGGGGCTCAGTCGCCCAGCCGCTCGTCGGGGCCGGGCCGCACACCGCGGGCCCAGTCGGCGGCCGGCATGGGCTTGCGGCCCTGCGGCTGCACCCACAGCAGTTCCAGGGGGCCCGAACCGGTACCCACGTGGACCGCCCGTCGGCCCACGACGATCGCCCCGGGAGCGGCGGCGGCCGCGGCCTCCGGCGCGGGTCCGCCCGGGCCGTCCGCGCGGGAGCCGGCCGGGATCGCCTCCCGGATCTTCAGCCGTTCGCCGCGGAAGAGCGTCCAGGCACCGGGGGCGGGTGAACAGCCGCGCACGACGCGGTCCACGCGCAACGCCGGGGCGTTCCAGTCGATCCGGGCGTCCCCGACCCCGAGTTTGGGCGCCGTGGAGACCCCCTCCTCGGGCTGCGGGACGGCCCGCAGGGTCCCGTCCCCGATCCCGTCCATCGTGGCGGCGAGCAGGCCGGCGCCGGCGAAGGCCAGTCGGGTGAGCAGGTCACCGCTGGTGTCCCGGGGACGGATCTCCTCGGTGAGCACCCCGTAGGTGGGCCCGGAGTCCAAACCCTCCTCGATGAGGAAGGTGGTGGCGCCGGTGATCTCGTCCCCGGCCATCACGGCGTGCTGCACCGGTGCCGCTCCCCGCCAGGCGGGGAGCAGGGAGAAGTGCAGGTTCACCCACCCGCGGGCGGGGATGTCCAGGGCCTCCTTGGGCAGGAGTGCCCCGTAGGCCACGACCGGACAGCAGTCGGGGGCGATCTCGCGCAGACGGCGCAGGAAGTCGGGATCGCGCGGGCGTTCGGGGCGCAGGACCTCCAGGCCGGCCTCGGCGGCGCGTCGCGCGACGGGGCTCTCGACGAGGTGTCGTCCCCTCCCGGCCGGGGCGTCCGGCCGGGTCACCACGGCCACCACCTCGTGCCGTTCCGCTGCCAGCAGGGCGTCCAGGGCGGGTACGGCCACCTCGGGGGTGCCGGCGAAGACGAGCCTCATCGTGCGGGGGTCACCTCGAAAGGGGTCGGCGGGGCGGGCCGGACGGGAACCGGCGGAACGGATGGGACGCACCGTCACGGCGCCCCGGTCACCCGGACGCCGTGCGGGTGGACAGTCTACGGCTCCGGGGGCGGACGGGGCGCGCCGACCGGGAGCGCGGACAGGGGCGCGCACCCAGCCGTTCGCGCCCGATCCGGGCGGTGGGCGTGACCCCGGCGCCGGGTGCGGCGTTGGGCACCGGGAGCAACCGCACGGGGGGACGCCCCCGGCGGCGCCGTCCCCCGTTTCCCCCAATCGGTTGGAGAGGCTTGTCGATGGCCGACCACACCACCGCTGACGCCCGGGCCCGGGCCAGCCTGCATCTGCTGGTGCGCGACATCGAGCGGGTGCGCCGCCAGGTGGACGCGTTGCGGACGCTCACGGCGCAACTGGGCAATGTGTACCGGCCACGTCGCGGCGGACCGTCCTCCGGCTTCGTCGTGTACGGCCGGGCCCCCGCGCCCACCGTGCGCCTGGCCAGGGAGTTGCGGGACAACGTGGAGACCCTGGTGACGGCGGCGGTGGATTTCGACCGTTCGCTCGGTTTCTCCTGGGACTCCGTCGGCTCGGCCCTGGGGGTGACCAAGCAGGCCGTGCACCGGCGGTACGGGAACCGACGGACGCCGGGGGCCGGGGCGATCGGCCGACCGGCCGGGAGTACAGGAGGCCGGGTGGCGGTCCGCTC